>CAKPJR010000069.1 GCA_934162925.1 uncultured Clostridia bacterium
GTTTAGTACAAGTAATTAATAATATAATTTCTAATGGAATTCAGGCTTATCAAGCTCAAGGTAAATCTAATGAAAATATTAATTTTACAATATACAAAGAAAATAGTAATATAATCTTCAAAATAGAAGATTTTGCTGGTGGACTACCAGAAACAGTTCAAGAAAAACTATTTAAAGAAATGGTAACAACAAAAGGAAAAAATGGAACTGGTCTTGGATTATTTATGTCTTATTCAAATATTAAAGCTCACTTTAATGGTAATTTAAGATATGAAACAGCCAAAGGAAAGGGAACAACATTTTTCATTGAAATACCTATGTAAAGTTAAAAAATCTCTTAATTAAATATTAAGAGATTTTTTCTTTATATTTGCTTATTTCATTATATATTTCTTTCCAATTATATACTCTTTTTATATTTGGATTTTCATAGTCTTTGTTATATCTGCTATTCATTAATAATACTGGTATTTTTAAATTACTGTATACATTTTCGCAATGATATATTCCGGTCATCTATAAATATGTCTATATTATTTTCTTTGCACTCTTTTGCTTTATCTCCTCCGTTAATTACTATTTTATCAACTTTTACTTGTTTATCTTTTAGCCATTTTTCACAAATCTTGTGCACATCTTTTACATTTTCACTATTCCTTGCGGTTATAATTATTATTGTATCTCCATCTTTTTTTAAAGTATTTATTACTTCTTTTGCATCTTCTTTTATTTCTACTTCTTCAAAAACTTTTTTTAAATATTTCTCAAAAAAACCTTCAACGCTTTTATCGTTCCATCCAAAAGCTTTATTCCAATCCCATTTATCTCTATCTATTTTGTAAATTATATTCTTTTCTTCATTATATTTTTTTGCATATTTAAATAAAATTTCTTCTGTTTTTGTAATTGTATCATCTAAATCAATCCCAATTATCATGTTTATCTCCTTATATAATTTTAGGTGAACTTTTCAGTTCACCTTTTAATTAATTATCATCATCTTCTAAAGCTCCGAACAACTCATCAAATTTCGCTTCTAGCTCTTTTTGTACATCGTATGATAGTTCATTACTGCTTTCTTGTTTCTGTTTGTCTTCTGTTTCTTCATTGTCTTGTGGTAAAACTGGAGCATCGTTAACATCTTCAAATAAATCATCTAGAGATTCTATTTTTGTATCATTTGCTTTTTCTTGTTCACTACTTTCTACATAAGGATTATATGGATTATATTTCCTCCAAACTCCTCTGTCTATTGGATCTATATCATTATGGCTACAAGCAAATCTATTTACTAACCTTAGAGTATCATATTTAAAATAATAATATTTTCTTGCCTTTATTGGTTTAATTCCCTTCTCAAATATAATACACATATCGTTGTCTAACCTTCTAAGTTCGTCTGGGGTCATAAGAGCTCTTGCCATAACTTGATCAGATTTATTATATCCTTGCCTCCACATGTTTTTATCTTTACTAACAGACCAGCTATCTCTATTTATTGTTTTTTCTCCTAATTCTTTAGAGAAATATTCTACTGTTTTTTGTGAGTTACTTCCTAAAAACAATGTAGTATCACAGTTACCAATTATTGTTTCATGCGATTTTTCATAAACAGCTTCTAATTGGTCTAGGTTTTGTAATATAACACTAAATGATATTTTTCTACTTCTTGAAGTTGATATTTTTTTATCAAAATCTGGTATTCTACCAATATTTGCAAACTCGTCTAATATAAAATATGTAGGTTGTGGTAATGCTCCCCCTTTTAAGTCTGCAAAGTCATATAACCTTTGTATCATTTGCGAGAAAAATATTGTAAGCAAAAAGTCATATGCAGCATGTGTATCTGATGAAATTACATATACTGCTGTTTTTCTACTTCCTATTTCTTCGAAATTTATTGTATTTGTAGAAGTAAGTTCTGCTATTTCTTTTGAATCAAATTTACCAAGCTTTGATTGAAGTGAAGAAAGAATAGAACTATATGTTTTCTCTGGTGCAATCTCTATAGATTTATAATTCATTCTAGCAGGATGGTCATATGGTAATTGATTCATAAGTTCTGTTAATAAATTTCCTGCTCCACTATTATTAGCAGCCCTAACTAATTCGGCACAACTTGCTAAGTTTTGTTCTTCTTCTGGTCTTGTTGCTAATAAATAATATATTAATGCTTTTAATAGCATTTCTGCCATATCATCCCAATATGGATCAGATTGGCTTTGTGCATCACTTTGACCTTTTACTATTGTGTTTGCTATAACGTCTACATCTATTTCGCTTTGTATATGCATTAAAGGATTATATCCATCACTATTTTTTGGATTTACTAAATTAAATATTTTTATATCATATCCTTGGCTTTTTAAATATCCTGCTGTTTTATCATATAATTCACCTTTTGGGTCTGTAAACACATATGATCCTAGAAGTTGGTATGCGTTTGGAATAACATATGATGCAGATTTACCAGATCCTGAACCGTCCAACTACTAATACATTTACGTTTCCTCGTTTATCTACTGGTAAATAGTGATTTTCTGCAAGTAATATTCCTTTTTTCTTACTTAAAACACTATATTGCTCTCCAGAAGCCCAATCACTTGATCCGTGTTCAATATCTGTGTACTCATTTTTTGGCATAGATTTTAAAATTCCTACTACAAGCATAATTAGTACACCTATTGTTAGATATCCTTCTACTTTCCAATAAATTGGAGAATATGATGGTAAAAATATTTTTGAAATATTCGAACCTATTGCATTAAAATTAGAAAATAGCACTTCAAAAAATTTATCACTGTTAAAAACATTATTAATTGTTGCTTCTTTTATACTTACCGCTATAGGCGCAGAAAGCAATATGGATAAAGCTATCCATATTGCTGTTGCTATTATTAATGCCATTTTACTCTTTTTTAAGGCATTTTTAACTTTATAATTCATAACTTATCACCTTTTCATTTGTATAAAGTATTATCTACCTTCCCCTGCTGTTTTTTCTTCTCTTTTCTTTTTAGGATTTCCTCCCGGTTGTGCAGAGATAATTATTCCATTTTCCTTCTCTGGATTTTTAGCATCATATTCAAATGCTTTTTCAGGTGGCCATTTAATAGTCATTATAATTCCTCCTCTAATCTGTAAAAGTTGGGGTTCCTCCAACTAACTTAAATCCTTCGTCTGTTATATCTCTCACTTCAAATGCAAAGTAAGTTTTATTTGGTTTTAACTTGCATTTTCCCTTAACTTCATTGGTTGCATCATCAAAATATAACACTGGTTTTATTTCTTCTGTTGTTTCTGGGTCAATTATAGAAATTGGCCTTTTTAAATTCGGTGTATATTGAACTTCTTTATATTCCGTTTCCTTATCATTATATAAAGTTTCAAATTTAAATGGCATTGGCTTTTTAGAAATTATGACTTTATCGCCTTCCAATATACCATTATTTATAACTACTCTTTCTTTTCCAAAAGAAAGTATTGCTAGTTTATTTCCCTCTGGTTTTGGTTCATCCACATAAAACGTTTTCTTCTTCTTATCTCCTATTAATTCCTCTGTAAATTCTAATCTCTCTACAGTATACTTAGGAGCATTTTTTTGTATTTCCTCTTTTGGTGTTTTATTTACTTGATATATTACTGTATTTACATTTTGTGGATCTGTTATACTAAAATGTTTTCCTTGTATAAATTCCTCCATGCCTATAATAGCACCTCATTTCTACATATAATAATGTATTTTGTCGTATGTATAATCACAATTATAATTATACCTTATTTTTATATTTATGTCAACATTTTTCAGTTGTCTATATATTACTATTTAGTCAAAAAAATATTATAAACATTATATTTGCGTGTTTACTCTTGAAATAAACTCTCTACATTGTTATTTTGTTGTTCTTGGGTTAAATGTTGAAACGCTTTTTAACTTTTCAAATAACTCTTTTTCATCCTCTGTTAACTTTTTAGGAACTACAGTTTTTACTTCTGCTATTAAGTCCCCTCTACTTCCTCTTCCATCTTTATATCCTTTTTGTGGTATTCTAACTTTTTCTCCGCTTTGTATTCCTGGAGGAACATATAGAGAAACTGTATCATCAACAGAGTCTATGTTTACTCTTTTTCCTAATGCTGCTTCCCATGGTGTTAATAGTAAATCTGTCACTATATCGTAACCTTGTAGCTTAAATTTATTATTGTTTTGGATATTTATTTTTATAAACATATCACCATTTTTTCCACCATTTTTTCCTTGCTTTCCTTGCCCTAAAAGTCTTACTTTTTCTCCATCCCTTATTCCTTCTGGTATTTTAACAGAAAAAGTCTTCATTTTGCCGATTCACAGTTCTTAGTGATATCTTTTTTTCTGTTCCATAATAAGCATCTTCTATTCCAACATTTATTTCTGTTTCTATATTTTCCCCTTTAACTGGAATTTTCTTTTTTGTTTTATTTTCTTCTTTTTCTTCGTTGTTGTTTGGTGAACCAAAAAACATACTAAAGAAATCACTAAATACAGAATCTATGCTTCTATTTTCCTCGTTATCTTTCTGCTCTTGCTTATTTCCAACGTTTCTATTCCAAATTCTATCATATTTTCTTTTGCTAGAGGGATTAGATAACACTCTATATGCCTCATTTATGTCTTTAAATCTTTCTTCTGTTCTACTGTTTCCTCCATTTACATCTGGATGATATTTTTTTGCTTGTTCTCTAAAAGCTAGTTTTACTTCACTTAAGTTTACTTTATTAGTTTCTAGTCCTAATATTTTATAATAATCTTTAAAAATCATTTCAACATCCTCCTACAAAATTTACAAGCAAATTTTGTAATATTAACTCTTAGCTTTTAACTTTTATCCATTGTATCCTTTTTATATACTAAGGAATTTCTCATTTTCTAGTATATAAAATTGCTATAATCTCTATTGCCTTTGAAATTTCCTCATTTTTTTAGGAACTCAAATCGGTAAGAACAAATGACGACTTAAGTTGTTTTGTTCTATTTATTTTTAATCTTGAATGATTATAGCATAAAAATACTATTTTGTGAATACAGCTTATGTAACTTTTTTCGTTTTTTTATTGCTTTTTTTTTATTATTTGAATATAATGCATATAAGATTATTCTTGGTGGGGGGATTTTATGAGAAAAAACATTTATTCAAATGAAAACTCTCAATACAAAATTATAGCTGTAGATGACGAATCCGGAATACTAGATTCCTTAAAAGTATTTTTAACTAAATCTGGTTATAGTTTTGTTGGGATAACTGATCCTATTGAAGCAATAGAAAGAGTCAAAACGGAGCATTTTGATTTAATGCTACTTGATTTTATTATGACTCCTGTTCATGGTGATCAAGTTGTAGAAGCAATTCGTAAATTTAATAAAGATTTATATATTTTGTTACTTACTGGTCATAAAGATTTAGCACCTCCTTTAGAAACTATTAGGAGACTAGATATTCAAGGATATTGCGAAAAAAGCGATAA
>CAKPJR010000070.1 GCA_934162925.1 uncultured Clostridia bacterium
AATTATGATATTAATATATATACAGAGAAAGCATTGAAAAATTATAATGAATATATAAGTAATTTAGAAAAAATAACTACAACAACTTCATTGGAGGCAGAAATTAAAATATCCAATAAAATGTATAAATATTGTTTGTATAGATATTTACCACATTTTTTAAAACCTAGTTTTGTTGTGAATAGCGATGAATTTTATGAAGTAAAAAAACTAGATGGAGCAACACCATACAATAAAAAAACGTATTTTTTAGATGATGTAGCATTTAATAAGGAATTGACTCAAAATGGAATTACTACTAATAACAATAAAAATGTATTCAAATTTTATCAAACAAATGGGCTTCATATGCCATACAATACTAAAGCAGATTTAGAATACGATTATTCTGAAGAATATTGCGCTAATAATTCTGAATCAGAAAGAAGAATTGAAGAAGGACTAGCTTCACTAAATCTATTATGCAACTATGTAAAAGAATTAAAAGATAAAGGAATATATGACAATACAACAATAATCTTCTTAGCTGATCATGGATTTGAGAATAGATTTTATACAACGCTTTTAGTAAAGAAAGCAAATGAAGAACAAGACTTTAAAATATCATCTGCACCAGTATCCTTAAATGAAGATTTAGTTCCAACAATATTAAACTTAGCAACAGATAGCAAAAATTATGGCAAGGACTTTTTTGATTATAAGGAAAATGAGGAGAGAAAAAGAAAAGTATACGATTTTACATATAAGTCAAATTTCTTTGATGGAAATACATATAGAGTAATATCAAAAATCGTATTTGAAACAAATGGGCTAGCAAAAAATAAAGATTCCTTTTATATGGTAGATGAAGAATATGAAAACGAAGATAAGCAATTAACAGAAAAATATAAATTTGGTGAAACTTTAAAGATTTCAGAAGCAGAAAATTTAAATTGCATAAAGTTAGTTGGGTTTGTCTTGGAAAAAATAGATATTAGTAGTAAAATAGGAAGCAATATAAATAAGAATACATACATAACAATAAATACCATGAAATCAGAAAATGATGTTAATGCAGAATTTTTGATAGGAAAAGTTTATGATACACAACAAATAATAACTTTCAAAATTAATGACGAAATTATATACACATGTCAAATAAAAGATGAGGATCAAAATAAAAAAATAGTGTTTAAAATTCCAAAAGACATATGGAATAAAGAAGAAGAACTAACAATTAAAATGGAGTTCCCTGAGGCCAAATGGGCAGAATATAATAAAACAATGACACCAGCAATAACTTTAGAAGAAGTTGTATTCAAATAAGTGAATGGAGAAAAAATGATAGAGCAGTTTGCAAAAGTTTTAGGAATATTAATTAATGAAATATATAAAATTACAAACAATTATGGGATTACTATAATTATCTTTACACTAGTTTCAAAAATAATACTATTTCCGATAAATATTTTAATACAAAAAAATTCGATAAAAATGGTTAAAATAAAACCAAAACTGGAAGAACTAAAATATAAATATTCAGAAAACAAAGAAAAGTTTATGGAAGAGCAAGTCACTCTTTTTGAAAAGGAAAAGTATAGACCTTCATTAGGTGTTATACCATTACTTATACAAATACCTATTATATTAGCTTTGGTAAAAGTTGTAGAAAATCCAAATTTTTATATAGACAACTTAAGAGATATGCAATTTTTAGGCTTAGATTTATCTATAATCCCAACTTTAAGCAATTATTTTATAATACCAACATTAGCACTAATATCATGTATATTACTATGCTATTTTCAAAATAGGCTTAATGTACTACAAAAAGAAGAAAGTGTAATGTCCAAAATTTTAACTGGTTCACTAACAGCCATACTAACACTTTACTTTGTGCTTTTAGTTCCAGTTGGAGTTGGAATTTATTGGATTATAGGAAATATAGTAGCAATCTTACAATTATACATATTAAATGCAATGTACCCACCAAGAAAATATATAGACTATGAGAAACTTGAATATTGGAGTAAATTAAATTTAGAAAAAAAAGAAAAGATAAAAAACTATCAAAAAAGAGAAAGAGAAGATTACAAAAAGTTTTTCAATAAAAACAATAAAGTAAAAATAGTATTTTACTCAGAAAAAAGTGGATTTTTTAAGTATTATGCAGGAATTATAAAGTACATATTAAACAATTCTAATAAGGTAATCCACTATATAACAAGTGATCCAGAAGATGCAATATTTAATTTTAAACACGATAACCTAAGGACATATTATATAGGTAAAAATAAGTTAATATATTTGTTTATGAAATTAGAGGCTAATAAAGTTGTAATGACAACTCCAGATTTGCAAAAATATTATTTAAAAAGGTCTTTAGTAAAAGAAGATATAGAATATATTTATTTAGACCATGGAATGACAAGTTTAAATCTTACATTAAGAACTGGGGCATTAGATTACTTTGATACAATATTTGCAAATGGACCAGAACAAGTAAAAGAAATAAGAGAAATAGAAGAACTAAGAAATACTAAAAAGAAGCAAATTGTAGAAGTTGGTTTTCCTTTAATGGACGATCTGATAGAAGAATACAATAAAAACAAAAATGAAAATGAGAAAAAAACTATACTAATAGCTCCATCACATCAAAAAGACAACATTTTAGAATCTTGTATTGATAATATACTAGGACAGTTGTTAGATAGTGAGTATAGAGTGATTGTTAGACCGCATCCACAATATATACAAAGAAAACCAGAAAGAATAGAAGAATTAACAGATAAATATAAAGATAAATTTAGTGATAATTTTAAATTTGAGTTAGATTTTTCCTCAAATGAAAATGTATATTTAGCAGATTTAGTTATTACAGATTGGTCTGGTATTGGAATGGAATATTCTTTAGCAACTACTAAACCTACTTTGTATATCAATACAAAAATGAAAGTAATAAATAAAGATTATGAAAAAATAGATACAAAGCCATTAGACATAATAATAAGAAATAAAATAGGTAAGGCAATAGATAAGGAAGAAACAAAAGAAATAAAAAAAATAGTAGATGAATTAATAACAAATCAAAATAAATATAAAGAAGAAAACATAAAAGTAAGAGAAAAATATTTATTCAATTTAGGAGAAAGTAGCAAAATTGCTGCTGAATATATAATTAATAATAAATAAGGTGAGAAAAATGCAAGGATTAATATTAGCTGCTGGAATGGGAGTAAGACTAGGTGAACATACAAAGCAAAATCCAAAATGTATGTTAGAAATTAATGGAGAACGTTTAATAGAAAATCAAATAAATTCGCTAAAAGATGCAGGAATAAATAAAGTAGTTATAGTATGCGGATATAAAAAGGATGCTTTAAAAGAGTTCATTTCAAACAGATTTAAAGATATAGAAGTAACTTTTGTTGATAATGATGACTATAAAACTACAAATAATATATATTCATTATATTTAGCAAAAAATTGGCTGGCGAAAGAAGATACAGTTTTAATAGAATCAGATTTAATTTTTGAACCAAAACTAATAGAAGAAATGGTAGAAGACAAAGAAGAAAACATAGTTGCAGTTTCAAAATACAAAAGTTGGATGGATGGGACTGTTGTTACCATTAACAGTAAAGATAATTCTATAAAGAAGTTTTACGGAAAAAATGACTTTAATGATAAGAACATAGATGATTATTATAAAACTGTAAATATCTACAAATTAAATAAAAATTTTTGCTCAAATTTATACATACCATGCTTAGAAAATTATATTAAAGAAGAAAAGAAAAATGAATATTATGAGGTAGGATTTAAAGACCTAGTAAATAATAACGCAAAAATGAAAGCAAAAAAAATAGAAACAGAAAAATGGTATGAAATAGATACAGTTCAAGATTTGGATATTGCAAGATGCTTGTTTCGGAGATAAATTAAGTAATTATCAAAAAAGATTTGGAGGATATTGGAGATTTCAAGATCTTAAAGATTTTTGCTATTTGGAAAATCCTAAGTTTCCACCCAAAGAGATGATAGAAAAGATAAATAGTTTTTCTAAGGACCTTATAACTAAGTATCCTTCAAATAAGGAAATACAAAGTTTAACAGCAACAAGTGTTTTTGATGTAAAACAAGAAGAAATTGTAGTAGGAAATGGAGCAGCAGAATTAATAAAAGAATTAGGAAAAATATTATCAGGGAAACTGACATTAAATATTCCTGTTTTTAATGAATATATTAGTTGTTTCAATGAAAAGAATATAATTAAAAACAATACAGAAGAAAATGATTATCTATACAATAAAGAAACAATTATAAAGAATATGAAAAATACAAAAATAATTGCATTAATTAATCCAGACAATCCAAGTGGAAATTTTATAGAATATAACGACATGCTTGAAATATTGGAGAAAGCAAAGGAAAAATCAATGAAAGTAATTTTTGATGAAAGCTTTATAGACTTTGCAGACAAAGAAAAAAGATATACTTTAATTAAGCATAGTATATTAGAAAAATATCCAAATCTAATAGTAATAAAAAGTATAAGTAAATCATATGGAGTGCCAGGATTAAGATTAGGAGTGCTAGCAAGTGGAGATAAAGAAATTGTCCAAAAAATCAAAGAAAATTTAGAAATTTGGAATGTCAATTCATTTGCTGAATATTTTATGCAAATACTATATTTGTATAAAAAACAATATGAAGAGGCATGTGATTATATTGCAGAACAAAGAAATAATATGTATAATGAATTGGAAAATATAAACTTTTTAAAAGTATATAAATCACAAGCGAATTATCTTATGTGTAAACTTCTAAAGTATAATTCAAAAGAACTTGCTGAGTATTTATTAAATAACTATAATATTCTTATAAAAAATCTTAAAGATAAAGAAGGGTTTAAGAATAAAAATTATATAAGAATTGCAATAAAGTCAGAAGAAGATAATTGCGAACTATTAAAGGGATTAAGAGAGTTTGAAAATTATAAGAAAAAGAGGGAGGAAGAAAATGAGTAAAAAAGTATTAAAAATAGCATATTTTTTAATATGTACAATTATTATTTTAACAAAAGAAAGTTATGGGTATTTAGATCCTTCTGCAATGACATATATAATACAAATAATTGCAGCAGTGGGAATTACTGTTGCAACTAGTATAGGGATTTTCTTTTATAAAATAAAAAAAATCTTCAAAAAGAAAAAACAAGCAGATATAGAAGAAGAGGATGATGAATAAGATTTTCTTAGAGAATAAGCTGCTTTTGAATAAAGACTTGATTTTTTTCGTAAAATATAATAAAATATAAAAGATTTGTAAAACTAAAATAGAAAAGGGGTAATAATTTATGGCAGAAGTTTATATGGCAGGAGATGTAAGAAACGGAACAACATTTGAATTAGATGGTTCAGTATATAAGGT
>CAKPJR010000071.1 GCA_934162925.1 uncultured Clostridia bacterium
AATATATTCATGGCAAATTAAAGCCTAAAGAAAAAGACCAAATTATGCAAGAATTTAAAGATGGAAAAATAGATATTTTGATTTCTACAACAGTAATAGAAGTTGGTGTAGATGTTCCTAATAGTAATATAATGGTAATAGAAAATGCAGAAAGGTTTGGACTAGCAACACTTCACCAATTACGTGGAAGAGTAGGGCGTGGAGAATACAAGTCATATTGTATTTTAAAATATGAAGGCAAACGGAAAAAACACAAAAGAAAGAATGAAAATAATGTGCCAAACAAATAATGGATTTATTATCTCTGAAAAAGACTTAGAGTTAAGAGGCTCTGGTGAATTCTTTGGTACAAAACAACATGGACTTCCGGAATTTAAAATAGCAAATTTATTTGAAGATATTGAAATATTAAAAAAGGTACAAAATGTTGCAATAGGAATTATGGAGGATGATCCAAATTTAACAAAAGAAAAGAATTTAGAGCTAAAAAAACAAATAGAAAATAAATTAAAAAACAGAATAGAAATATAAATTGGAATTTGTAATACGTATAAAATCACCATTTTTACTAAAAATAGTAAAAGAGGTGGTTTTTTTATGTTTAATTTTAATACAGATTTAGCAGATGAAAGAAGAGATATTTTTAAAAAAGCAAATAATTTAGAAGAAATTCCAGGAATAGAAACTGAAACAGTAGAAGAAGACAAAAATATAAAAACTAATAGAGTAAAAATTATAAACAAACAAGGAGAAGAGGCAATAGGTAAGCCAATAGGAACATATGTTACAATAGATGTGAAAAACCTAAGAGTTGCAGAGACAGAAGAAATACAAAAAGCTTCTGAAATTGTTACAAAAGAGCTAAAAGAGCTAATTAATAAACACACAGATAAAGAAGGAGACATTTTAGTAGTTGGGCTTGGAAATGTATACGTAACACCTGATTCATTACGGACCTAAAGTGGTAAATGAAATAGATATAACAAGGCATTTACTAAAATATGCTCCACAATATTTAGAAGAGGGAGCAAGACCTGTTAGTGCAATAGCTCCAGGGGTTTTGCGGAACAACAGGAATAGAAACAATGGAAGTAATAAAAGGAATAGTTGATAATATAAAACCGAAACTTATAATTGTAATAGACAGCCTAGCTTCAAAAAGTATTGAAAGAATAAGTAGCACAGTGCAATTATCAGATACTGGTATAGTTCCAGGGGCTGGTGTTGGAAATGCAAGAAATGAAATTAGCCAAAATACACTTGGAATACCAGTAATTGCAATGGGGGTTCCGATGGTAGTAGAAGCTGCAACAATTGCTGCAGATAGTATAGATGTTTTTATAGAAAAATTGCAAAATGAAGGAGAGTCAAATGAATATTTAAATAAACTAAGAGATGAGGAAAAATATGGAATAATAAAAGAAGCTCTTGTCCCAAAAGAATTTAATTTGATTGTTACGCCAAAAGAAATTGATGACTTAATAGAGAATATGAAAGATGTTATAGCAAGGGGAATAAACTTTGCACTATAATTTAATTCAAAATTAAATAAATTCCATAAATTAAAAGTAAGTGAATAGGATAAAATAAGTATAGCAAATGTTTTGTATTTTTGCCTTTTTTACCATTGTATGCAGCAAAAAATAAACAAGGAATTATTGTGCAAATAAATAAGTACAAATATTCTTTTGGAAAAATGCCATATTTAATGCATGGAATGAAATACCTTATCAATGTGGCTAAAATAAACAATATGCTAGAAGTGATAATATTGTCCTTAAACATATAAAAAATTAATATAATAGCAATTCCATATGCACCATAATCACAATGTGAAAACTGTGCAATAATGGCAAGAAAAATACTTGAAATAATTCCCAAAAATTTATACTTGCATTTATCATATATGTATATACTTAAAAGACCAAGCAATAGTGTAAAAAATATATTTAAAGAAAAATCTCTGGATATAATTGAATGAAATAACATAAAAGGAATTTGAGAAACAAGAGCAAACAAAAATAATCTTAAAAAGTATTTTTTAAGATTTTTTGTATGAATATATCCTTCTGAAATTTGAAATGCAAATATAGGAAAAGATAAACGACCAATATAATTAAAACAAGAAAATTTTCCAAATATAGCATAACCTAAATGATCTATAAACATTGTAATTATTGCGATTATTTTTAAAACAAAAGAACTCATCAAATTACCTCATGTGTTTTTTGTTTTATTTTATATCATATAAAACATAATATTGCAAATTGTAATTTGTATGAACGATTCTAGGGACTGTCCTGAATCGTAAATGTAATCTATTTCAAAAACTGTAGGGGGCGATTTTAATGGCCCGACTTTGAAGAAGTTATTCTAATATTAATCTGTTTCGGGCAGACACAGGGCCTGCCCCCTACATTTATAACAATGTTCATGGTACATTTTGAGTCGTCGAGGGCGGCGACCCCTACGGTTTTTTATAATAAATTTGTTTTCGGGCGTATGCAATACGCCCCTACGAATCCAACTTCCCACCTCACACATCCATTTTACAAATTCCATATCTAATTATGCATTTTTTCTAATCTGTAAATTTTGCATAAACTACAATCATTACAAATATAAATTCTATTATCAAAAATTAGTTTTAAAGTGTTTATAAATTCATCTTCAACATTATCTATTAAGTGAATATATATTTTTTTTGGTAGAAGTGTAAGAAGAGTGTTTAAAGTATAATCATTTGAGGAAAAAGAAATATCAGATAAATATTTATTATTAAAAACACTTTCATCCACGGTAATGACACTCTTGAATTCGTCCAATAATGTAGATTCCTGAGATTTATATATTAAATGAACTAAAGAAAAATTACATTCTTTAGAACTTATATAACATTTTAATAAATCTATAAATTCAGAGTATTCTCTGTCTATTATAAATTTATTTACAGCTAAGTCTACAATATAATCCATAATCTTAATGTATTCATTTAGCCTAAAATTGACAAATCCATCTAATATAACAGATTTATTATATGAAAAATATTCTGTGCATGAAAGCTTTATAGAATCTTTTCTAATCTCTACCTCAGACAATTCGTTATTACTTAAATAACTATTTATAATATCTAGTATATTCTTTCTTTCTATATCACTAAAATAAAAGTAATTACAATTTACCAGGTGTTCTATAATATTCTTTTCATAAAATTCTAATATAGCAGAAGAAAGAATACTAGAAAGCGTTTTGTAAAAATAATCTAGGTCGTCTCCCTTGTAATGTATAATAAAGTTATTATAAACTTTAAATTTCAAACTAGAAATATATATTCCTTCAAGATTAACATTCTGAAATTCTGTTAGTAGATAATTAACAATTTTTCTATTGTTTGTTTTAATACAAAAAGATTTTAACACAAAAATTCTCCTCTCAATATATGTTAGTATCTACTAAAAATTAACTAGATATACATATAATATTCTGAGAGGAGAATTTATGAAACTTGTTTATATAAAAGTTTATAATCATTATTAATAATAAATCATATAATCTATATCAGGAAAAATTTTGTCTTGTTTTTCAATTTCTTTTAAGAATATTTCATCTATATTATTAGAAAGTAGTTGCTCGTATAGTTTTGTAAATCTTCCAATATGATCTTTTATTCTTTTTTTTGCATAATCAACCATTGTTCCGTTTGTAATAATAAATAACCAATCACTACTTTGAGCTAAAAGCAATTCACGTGCACATTGATTAAGGGCTTTTTTCTTTAAACCTTTTGCGTTAGGGTAAAGCCTAGCTAATTCACACATTCTGTCTCCTGCAACATGTAAATGTTTATGAACATAATCATTTGTAGGATTAAGCCAAACTTCACTATATCCATTTGCACCCCAGCTTGACCTACAAGGAGAAGCAATTTGCATTCTTGGATATTTATCTATATATTCACCAGGAGTAATTAATTTAAAATTACAATCATCATAGTAAATTTTTTTAAACAAAATATATAACCAATAAGGACCTTCATACCACCAATGCCCATAAAGTTCTGCATCATAAGGACACACAACAATAGGGGGAACATCCATAAACTTTGTTAAGTCATTAATTTGGTTTACTCTAGAGTCTAAAAAATGACCTGCTTGCTTTTCTGCTGAATCCTTTGCCCATTGTACATTATAGTAATCCTTAAATTCTGTTTTGCCAGTAATTCTATGATATTTAATACCAGTATTTACACGAACTCCATTTTTTGCAATATATGGTTTAATATAATCATAATCAGCATCATAACCAATATCTCTATAAAATTCTCTATAATTAAAGTCACCAGGATAGCCACAAATAGAGCTCCACACTTGTTTAGAACTTTCTATATCACGACCAAATGCAACTATACCTTCAGGAGACACAATTGGAGTAAAAGTGCCATATATAGGAGTAGGGTCTGCAAATAAAATACCATGTGATTCAGTAATAATATATTCAATACCAAACTCTTTTAGATATTTATCAGCTTCTGGGACATAACCACATTCTGGAAGCCAAATTCCTCTAGGCTTTTTACCAAAATATTTTTCATATGTTTGGACTCCAACAGCAATTTGTGCTTTGACTGTTTTTTCGTTGACATATAGAATTGGAAAATATCCATGAGTAGCTCCACAAGTAATTATTTCTAAAACACCAATGTCTTGAAAATGCTTAAAAGCTTCTATTAAGTTAGATTTATAAATATCTTTAAAAACATGCAAATCATTTGAATATCTATCTAAATAATAATGAGATAATTCATTTAATCTTTTATCATAAGCAGTTCTTACAATTTCTTTCTTACAAAGTTCAATATGTTTTTTTAGATATTTTATATATCTATTTTGTAATAATTTACTATCAAGCATAGAAAGAAGAGGAGGGGTAAGTGACATTGTTATTCTAAAATCAACTTTCTCTTCCTCTAATTTTTTAAAGTTTAATAATAGTGGAATATATGTTTCCGAAATAGCTTCAAAAAGCCATTCTTCCTCTAAATAATCTTCGCTTTCTGGATGATGTACAAAAGGTAGATGAGCATGTAATATGAAGCTTACATATCCTTTTTCAGTTTTCATTATTTTCTCCTTTGTTCTTACATAAAACTAGATGTAGGATTATTAATATCAAATATGTTTTCATCTTTATATATTTCTTTGTATAAAGATGTTAAATTATATATTCTTCCAAAATATTTAATAAATTCTAAATTAGCAACATC
>CAKPJR010000072.1 GCA_934162925.1 uncultured Clostridia bacterium
GTGTATGGAAGAAAATTGAGAAAGATTATTCAGAAGAGAATATTCTTAATATTTCTAAACAGTATAGAATACCAATTAGCTTTATTGTTGGTAGACTTGCTAACTTAAATATGATTAGTTATAGAAGCAAATTATACAATGAGAATAAATTGAAATAATATAAACAAATAATAAAATTCATAAATCAATCCTTCTTTTAATATAATTGTACAAAGCAATAAAGCTAGATAAAAATAATTATATAAGAGATTAATTTAACCCAGAAAAGAATTATAGTGAAATAGAGATTACAATTAGCAAAAAGTACATCTCTATTTTTTTGTCGAAAAAGGTCAACAAAAGCAAAGCGATAACAATTGACAAATTCAGAAAAACAAAGTATAATTTAATTACATTTAATTAATGCACACGAAAGTGTGGAAGTCGTGTATTCAAAAAATGAGAGTTCAAGCTCTCATTTTTTGCTATTATATAAGAATAAAAATTAGATAATTAAATATAATATTATTACATTTAATTATTGCATGGTAATACATGGTGGTTAAATTAATGTAGTTGCTTTTATATTTTAAAAGCAACTATTCTTTATATACGTGTAATATAGATAAAAATAAGTTTAATTTAGTTTTATAAAATGCATGCACATTTATTTTATATGATTCATAATATATTACAAATGTGCATGTAAGGTGATTAAATTTGAGAAGTAGAACAATTGTAATTAAAAGTAAATATTTATTATTTATTTTTGTATTATCAATTGTTTTTTTTATGTGTTCTTTATATTCAAAATATAATCAGAAAAAACAGAATAATATAATAAATGTGCAAGAAAGTGTTTTTGAGAATAATGAAATAAAAAAAGTTGAACAGAAAGGCTATAAAAAATTAGAACCATACAAAAGTATGCCACAGCAATTAGAAGGATATGAAGTTATAGGAAAATTAGAGATTCCTAAAATTAATTTAACAACATACATATTGTCAGAAAGGAGCAGTTAAAAGGCTTATAATTAAAGCAGTAGATGTATATGATTAAAGCAAAATATTTTTATAAAAACTATTGCCAAAATAATACGAAAACATATATAATATTCTATGAATTTACTAAAGAAAGAGGAGAAAAAATGGAAGAATTAGATTTAAAAGAGCTATTTTTAATTTTTTGGAACAGAAAAATAGAAATCTTATTAATAACACTAATTTTTGTTGTTATTGGTATCTTATATTCATATTTTTATTTAGTTCCAGTTTACAAATCTTCTACTACGTTGATACTTGCGCAAAGTTCATCAACTGCAGAACAAAAAGGAGAAAGTTCAATAACACAAACAGATTTAACATTGAACTCTAAATTAGTTTCTACATATAGCGAAATTATGAAGAGAAAATCAGTTTTGAGTAAAGTGGTAAGTAACTTAGGAATGTCTGAAAAAGATATAGATGAAATAAAGAAAAACGTTTCTGTAAAAGCAGTTTCAGACACAGAACTTATAGAAATAACTGTTAAAAATAAGGAGCCAGAAAAAGCAGCTGTAATTGCTAATGAAATAGCTAAAGTGTTTAGCGAAAAAGTAGTTGAGATATACAACATTAGTAATATATATATATTAGATAGAGCAGAAGCAAACCCCATTCCATGCAATATAAACCATGTAAAAGATATTGTTATATTTGCATTTATCGGAATTGTAATTTCTATAATTATTTGCTTAATTGCGAATATGCTAGATACTACAATAAAGACAGAAGAAGATGTAGAAAAAACTACTGGACTATTGGTCCTAACTTCAATACCAGATTACAATATAGAAGTTAGCAGAAAAGGAGGAAGAAACAAATGAAAAAAGAATTAATTGTACAAAGAAGCCCTAAATCTCCAATTGCAGAAGTTTTTAGAACATTGAGAACTAATATTCAATTTATGAATTCTAAAAAAACATTGAAAACTTTACTTTTTACTTCAACAATGCCAGGGGAAGGTAAAAGCTGGATTTCTTCTAACTTAGCAATTACGTTTGCTCAAGCAGGTAAAAAGGTTATATTGATAGATGCTGATATGAGAAAAGGAAGATTGCACAATATGTTCCAAACAGATAAAGTTCCTGGACTATCAAACTACTTATCAGGAATAGATTCACTAGGAAATACTCACAATGATATTATAAAATATGTAAGAGGAACAGAAATAGATAATTTATTCTTAATACCAGCAGGAAATATTCCTCCTAACCCATCTGAATTATTAGCATCAGAACTAACTGTTGAAATGCTAGAGAGATTGAAAGATGTATTTGATATTGTAATATTAGATGGAACCCCAAGCTTGCTTGTAACAGATGCAATAATACTATCAAGATTGGTAGATACTACAATAATAGTTACTTCACATAAATTTACTAAAAAAGATAATTTGCAAAAAGTTAAAAAGGCAATAGAAAACGTTGGAGGAAATATTGCTGGAGTTGTTATAAATAAAATACCAGTAAATGTATCAAAATATGAATCTACATATTACTATAGTTCAACTCCATATAGAGCAAAAACAGAGGAAATAGTTGAAAAACCAGCAAAACCAAGAGAAATATACAAGTTTGAAAATGATGGAAACTTATCTAATGAAAAAACAAAAGAAATAATGTCAGAATTAGACGATTTTTTAAGAAAACAAAATAGTTAAACAGGAGCGAAAATATGATTGATGTACATTCACATATAATTCCGAATGTAGATGACGGTTCACATAGTGTTGAAGAAACATTTAAAATGATAGAAGAAGCAAAGCAAGCAGGATTTACAGATATAATTTTAACTTCACATTTTTTGCTAAATCACTATGAAACAAATGCAAATGAGCTAGTTTTTTGGAAAGAAAAAATTCAAGAAATAATGAATGCAAGAAATTATGGGGTTAATCTACATTCTGGTATGGAAATATATATATCAAACCAAATACAAGATTTAATTAAAGAAAAGAGGCTTTTAACCTTAGCAAATAGCAGATACATTTTAATAGAATTGCCACTTAGTTCTACAGTTAAATACCTTGATTATGTTATTTATACTTTGCAAAGTTTATCAATACAACCAATAATTGCACATCCTGAAAGATATAAATATGTTCAAGAAAATCCGGACTTAGTAGAGGAGTACATAGAAAAAGGAGCTTTAATACAATGCAATTATGGTAGCATAGAAGAGCTATATGGAAAAGCTGCAAAGAAAACACTAAAAATTTTATTAAAGAAAAATAATGTACATTTTTTAGGCAGTGATTGCCATAGAGAAGGAAGTATATATTTAATTATTCCACAGGCCATAAAAAAAATAAAAAAAATTATAGGTGAAGATGAATTTTATAAAATATCAACTATAAACCCAAAAAAAATCTTAGAAGATACAGGTTGGGAAAGCTAATTTATAAAAATAGGAGATAAAAATGAAAAAAATATTGATAAGCATAATTTCAATTGTATTAATATATGCAGTAACTTTTAATGTGGTTATAGCAACCGAAGCAAATCTTAATGAAAGTGGCAATACAATAGAAGAAAATGATAACACAGGCAATAGCAATACAAATACTTCAAAAGAACCATCTGATGAGGAGGATAACCAAGATGACGATGCTCCACCAATAAAAAATGAGGAGAATAAAAATAATTCAGAAACAACAAATGATAATGAAGAAACCAACAACAATAGAAGACCTACAGAAAATTATAATCCTAATTCATCTACAAGTACAAATCAAAACAATCAGACTCAAAAATCACAAAATGCAGATTTAAAGTCACTAGAAGTAGATGCAGAAGGATTATCTCCAGAGTTTAACAAGAATGTAACAGAATACTATTTAGTAGTAGGCCTAGAAGTAGAAAATATTAAAGTTAATGCTAAAACAGATGATATTAATGCAGACGTTGTAGTATCTGGTAATACAGACTTAGACGAAGGAGAAAATAAAATAAGAATAACAGTAAAAGCAGAAGCAGGAAATACTAAGACATATATTATAAATGTAACTAGAACAGATAATGAAGAATTAGTTAATGCAAATTTAAAATCCTTGTCTATTAATGGATTTGAATTATATCCTACATTTAAACCTAATATATATAACTATAATGTAAATATTAACGAAATTATGACATCTTTAGATATTAAAGCAGAAGCAGAAAATGAAAAGGCTAAATTGGAAATAGAAGGAAATAGCGATTTAAAAGAAGGAGATAATGTAATAAAAATTAATGTTACTGCAGAAGATGGAGAAACTGTTAGAACATATAAAATAAATGCATATATTTCAGCTTCTAATGTTACAGTGCAGGAGGAAAATAAAATGCCTGCATATATAGCTATAGCAGTTCTTGCAGTTATTATACTAGTTTTAAGTATAATATTAATTAAAAAGAAAAAATAGAAAACCACATATTTTCTATACAATACAGGGAAAGTTCTCAGAAATTAATTTTTGGGAACTTTTTTTAGATAGATGCCATAATATATAGTATATACTAAAAAGGAGGAATATTAATGTATAGAAGATATATGCAAACAAGATCTTGTTGCTCTTGCAATAATAGTTGTAAAGAAGATAATCAAGATTTGTTAGATGATACTTGTGAATATGTTCAAAATACTATGGATGTAAGTGATTCATGCGAATGTGGATTTGATGAAGAAGACAAATTATTTCCAACAAATCCAATGTTTGCTCAAAGCTATGTGCCATGGCAAACAATGGATAAAACTTTTACTCCATGCGTTGGACTAAAAATGGGAACAATATTTCCAGAATTAGTAAGTCCATATATGCCGGGCCAATCTATGGAAGAAATTGAATATATCAGAAGAACAAATAATATAGGAATGGGGTGTAACAAATGACAGATTCTAAAGAATGTAAATGCGAAGAAAATAGAAACAATAATTGTGAAAGAGATATGAGAAGGCAAGAAATGATAAATCAAATTAAAAGTTTAGATTTTGCAATTATAGAATTAGGGTTATATTTGGATACACATCCAGACGACCAAAGAGCCTTGTGTATGCATAGAGAATACTGCAAACAAACAAAAGATTTAAAAGATAAATACCAAAAAATGTATGGGCCACTAACAATTTTTTACCCATGTAACAAATGGAGATGGTTAGAACAACCATGGCCTTGGGAAAGGGGGAATTATTAATGTGGACTTATAATAAAGTA
>CAKPJR010000073.1 GCA_934162925.1 uncultured Clostridia bacterium
GTTTGTAAAAATTAATAGTGTTATCTTTGAACAAATTAATGAAAAATAAATTTTTCATTAATCCGACAAAGAATGAGGCATTTTAAATTTATATCCCGTTTAACATAGAGCAAATAAAAAGTTAAACAAATTACAATTTTTTGTTTGCATATAAGTTATCTAAATTATCATAATTTCTTTGTTCATAGTTATTATAATTTGTTTGTTTTTCTAATTGTTTTATATTTTTCTTTTTTTGTTTAATTTCTGATAAGAAATTATTTACATCATTTTCACTTTTTAAATTTCTATCATGCCAATCAGAAATTAATTTATCTAAATAATCAAAACTTGGATTTGCTTTAGATGTAGTCTTTTTAAGAGCAATATTAATAACATCTAAGCCATAATTAAAATCTACAACCCACTTTTCTATTATAGCATCTTCAAATTGAGTAAGTGGAGAAAATCTGCCAAGTTTTTTTGCAATATCTTTTTTTATTTTATTTAATTTTTCGTATCTTTGATAATAACATTCTAATTCGTCATAAGTTTTTATATTATTTTTATTCCAAGCTTCAGCGACAGTTTTTACATAATTTTTGTGAAGTGCAGATTTATTAAAACAATAATCAAAAAGAGAAATCATAACTTGTTCATCAAATTGATATTTTTTAAACCATAAATCTATATCACTATACCAAGTTGGAGACATTACTCCTTGAAAATACATGTTGTTAATGCATTCTATTGCCTTAGCACGATATTGACTATCTGCGTTTTTCTTTATATCTTCAGGAGAAAGAGAAAGATTAGGAGAATATAGCTTATGTAGTTCGATTTCTTGAATATCATTTAATATATATCCATTTACTTTTTTTGTAAGAACGCCTTTTTCTTCCCAATAAGAAAGAGCAGCCTGAATAATAGATAAACTAATGTTTAATCTTTTAGATAAATCATTTAATTTTATATCTTTATCATATTTGGTTAAAAAAAGCATACATAAATATACTTTTATATAATCACCATTTGCTTCTGACATATATTCTGTAAAAAAAACATCAGGAATTTGTGTTTCAGAGAATAGCATTGACCTGTCATTTTTTTCTAATTTCATAAAGATTCCCCCAAATTAAAAAGAAATATTATTTTGCATAAAAATTATATCATTTTTAAGGGGCCTTTACAATAAAGAACGACATTATTCTTTAGAATAAAAATAAATTTTCTTATTAAATAAATATTTAAACAAATAAGTTAATACATAAATAAAATTTTCATGATTAAATCCAATAATACTAAAAAGAAATAATGGGAAGCAAAATATTATAAAAATAGAAATTTTAATAGAAATATTTAAATTAAATAAATCTAAAAAGCAAAACATAAAGAAATCCCATATAATATTTAAAAATAAAGTTGAATAATCTATAAAACCAAATAATTTATTTTTAAAAGAATAGTTTTGTGGAAATATAAATTTCATAAAAAACCTCCATAGTTATTATTTTGTAAACAGGTTCTTGAAGTTTGAAATACCTGTGCTTACATCAGTAGATAATCCTCCCATAAACTCTTTGACAAAATTATTTGCCTTAATTAAAGAATATATAGAACCAATATAAACAATTTTCGAAAAAATATCAGATGAAGTATAATTAATAGAGAATGTAACTAATAAAATAAGTGAGACGAAAACCTGCAATAACAAAAGAGAAGAAAATAATTTTAACCATGTTTTAAAGAACCAAGAAGTGGAAGGGTTAATAAGAGACATGAAAGCAAAAGGGCTGATAAATATAAAAACTTTTATCATTATATATCTTAAAGCATAGGATATAGCTAAGTTCAAAAAACCAACAGAAACGAAACTTTTTAATAAACCATTTAATGTAAAGATATTAAAAGAGGAATCTTCTAAATAAATAGTGGAATTAAATTCCTGTATAAATGTAGATAAACATATATTTTTATTAAAAACTATTTCACCAACTTCTCTAATAGAAAGAGATAAGTCAGAAATTAGATAAATAGAGTTCCTTATAATAAAACTAGAAAAATTCATTGAAATTACACATAAAAATAATTTAAAAGTAAATTGAGAAGGCTTTTGAACTTGGGAAAATGTTAGATGTGATAATAAAAGTTTTATTGCATAGTACATACATAAACCAATAAGTAAAGAGTTGCAAATCAATATAATACCACTTGAAGAAGAACCTAATATTGAATTCAAATATTTATCTTCCAGAATATCAGCATTTATAAATAATAAATCATCTAAAATTGAATATAAAGAATTATCAACAGAAGAAAATAAATTAGAAAATAAATTATTAATAGTTTGAGTTATTATTTCTACTATATTTAATTGTTCGTTTTCCAAAATTACACCTCATTATTTTAATAAACTAAAATTGCAATTGTAGAAAGTATTAAATCTATTGCTAATATAAATGCATAAGAAAATAGACTACCACGAATAACTTTCTTACCTATTCTTATTCTTTCTTCATCTCCAAAACTAAATTTTTTCATAAAAACTCCAGTACCGAACAGCTACTGCAGCAGCAGGAGTAGAAATTTTGATTATCCATTCCTTAATTGTTTCAAAACCGTTAATTAGTCTTGAAACTAATTTAGGATAAGCAGCAAAAGTATTGTTATAAAAAGAAAATATAAAAATAATAAATAAAATAAAAATAATTTTAAAATAAAACAAAAGACTTTTTTTCATTTTAATCACCCTTTCAAATAATTTTTAAATTAGATTTTTTATCAGTATGATTATTATCATAAGTTTTAAAATATGGAATTAAATTTAATTTACATGGAGGAATAATGTCATTTCCAGTTGAAATAAAAGCAAGACAAGAAAATGTTTCTAAATTTTGAGTGAAAAATTTTGTATCATAAACAAAATCATTTTGAATATTAGTAGAAATACTTTCAGAAATGTTAGATTTTTTAGATACTAAAGAATTTGTAAAATAATTAAAATTTGTTTCAGAAGCATTCTCAGATATACTTTTTGAAATTTTTTGTTTATCTTCTTTTCCTATTTGTTTTTGTGCATTTTCTATAGTAAATATATCATCTGTTCTGAGCCATAATTTATTAACTAAATTCTGAACTATTACTTTTACAGTGGATTCATTTTTTAATGAATTTAGTAATGAAGAATAACTTTGAGTAGCAACAATGCTTATACATTTCGACTCTCTACTTTGAGCAAAAAAATCTGCATCAGATGCATTTACATATTCATGATACTCATCACACATAAATATTGTTGGTAAAACTTCTTTGTCTGAAGAAAGCTGAGACAATACTTCTGTTTGAAAGTCAAGTTTTAAATATGCTGCTATAATTTTTGACAGATTTCTATATTTAGCAATATTCATGTTTAACACAACAATTTTTTTATTATTTATTACATCTTTAAATCCATTAAAATTAATATCTTTTTTATTAGGACAAAATACTTTAGATATTTCATAATCAGATATGAATGTATTTGTAATTCTACTTATTTCTGATTTTAATATAGAAATTGTTCTAGAGTCTAAATTTTTAAATTCATTTTCAAAAAAGTTAAGAGATGAATATAGATTAAAAATATCTTTGTGTGATAATTTACCAGTTTGAAATATAAATCTCAAATTCTCTATTTTACTTTTATAATAATCATCATAATTTATTAAATTATGTAGTTCAGTAAAAGTGACATAATTATTGTTATATAATCGACATAGTTTAATTGCTTCTGTTAATATTTCTTGTGCTTTATCTAACCAGTAAGATTCAGAATTATTAGTAGAAAAAAGTTCTAAGATGGTTTTTAATCTATTTGCCAAAACAGAGGCATTAAGTTGAGGTTTATCTAAAGGGTTATATCGAGTATTAGAATTAAGTTCTATAACAATTACATCAGAAATTCTATTATAAGTTTTTGAATACTCTAGAACTTGTTTATAGAAATTACCTTTTACATCTAAAATTAACATTCCAAATTTGGGAAAGGTAGATTGTAATAATTGGTTTAATAAAGGATACATTACAGAAGCGGTTTTACCGAGAGCCAATAGTCCCTGTAACAAGAATATTTTGATATAGGCCTTTTTCAGGAATATGAACTTTTTCATTTTTGTTATTTAAACCAATTAGTAGACTAAAATTAGTATTGCAATTAGATAAATTTAACAAATGTGGCTTTTTTTGCCTCTTTTGTTTTTTTACAAATATAAAACTTTGCAAAGAAAAAACTGATAAATATATTGCAATAAAACATGTTATACAATAAAGTTTTTTTATATAATTCCAAATTATAGGGTATTCTAATGCAATGTCAAATTTACTTAAAGAGTATGGAAATATTAAAGACTTAGCAGTAAAAATTGGATAAAATATAATAATTACTATAAAAAACAATATTGTAGAAAAAACAAAAGGTAATAAAAATCTTTTGATAAATTTCAAGAAAACCTCCTATAAGTCAAATGAATCTTTTTTTACTTTTAATTTAAGACCTTGCAAATTATGGAAAACTATAATATTAACAAGAGAATAAATTGAATAAAGAACAATAAAAAGATTAATAATAAAAGAAATAAAAAAAGTATGGATTAAAATAATAAAACACTCCTTTCCATTTTTTACCATAATAATACATTATTTTAAATTTGTCTATACTTTTTTAAAAAAATATGATAAAATTTTTTAGTAATAATGGACAGGACTTTGTTTATCAAACTAAAATGAAGAGTAGAAAATTAAAAATACAAAGACTCTTCGAGTTTTTGAAGGAGGAAAAATTATGATAGAAAAAACAACAAAAATTGGAGAATTATTAAAAATAGCACCAGAAAAAGCAAATATTTTACTAGAGGCAGGAATGCATTGCTTAGGATGTCCAGCATCTCAAGAAGAAACAATAGAAGAAGCTTGCCAAGTGCATGGAATAGATGTAGATGAATTGATAGAAAAGATAAATTCATAAAAATAACAAAAAAATTGATAAAATTTAAAAAAAAGATTGACAAATGCAAAAAAATATTGTAAGATATTTAAGCAACTGTGAGAAACGCAGTTGCTTAAATAATTCTTTTTTTGAATTATGGGCTATTAGCTCAGGTGGTAGAGCACTTGACTTTTAATCAAGTTGTCCCGCGTTCGAGTCGCGGATAGCTCA
>CAKPJR010000074.1 GCA_934162925.1 uncultured Clostridia bacterium
TTTTATTTATTATAATACTGCTAATTACAGCAATGGTAGTTGTGGCGGTATACTTTAAAAATGAAAAACCAAATACAGTCGAAAGTAAAGTGGATGATACTGAAGTTACAGATACTAAAAAAGCTTTCAAATATGCACTTAAAAGCAATTCGTTAGAGGATTTTGATTTAAGGTTCCTACAATTAGAAAACGAAAGAAAAAATAAAATATATAGTCCACTTTCTATTAAATATGCTTTGGCCATGTTGAATGAAGGAACAGAAGGAGAGTCTAAAGAACAAATTTCAAATTTAATTGGAGACTATAAACCTAACAAATATGTTAATAGTGCTAATATGTCATTAGCAAATGCATTATTTATAAGAGATACATATAAAAATTCTGTAAAAGAAAATTTCGTTAATAATTTGAAAACTAAATATAATGCAGATGTTGAATATGATTCATTTACTTCAGCTAAAAAAATGAACTCATGGATTAGTGACAAAACTCTTGAACTTATAAAAGATATGATAGACGATTCAAGCGTAAGTGACTTAAATTTTGCACTTATAAATGCAGTGGCAATTGATATGGACTGGAAAGATAAATTTTTAGTGCATGATAATTATGATAATTATATGAATGCAGATTATCAACATGAAAAATATAGTTGGATGGCGCCTCAAAACCTTTTATCAAGCAAATTTGAAGGCGTTAAAAATAAAATATCTGGTATGGGAATAATTGCTTCTGTAAACAACTATGATATTGTTAACACATTGGGAGAAGATAATATTAGAAAGACCGTAGGAGATGCATTTAGAAAGTATTTAAATGAAGATCCTGATGGCAACGCATCATATTATTTAGAAGGCAAGAATGTAGAAACAGCAGTAAAGGAATATTTAGACGAATATATAAAAGAAATAAATAATAATTATAAAATGGTAAATAAAAACACAGATTTTTATGTTTATCAAGACGAGAAAGTAAAATCATTTGCTAAAGATTTAAAAGAATATAATGGAACAACATTACAATATGTTGCAATAATGCCAGAAGAAAATTTGGATAAATATATAAGTAATATTACAGCAGAAGAAATTAATAAAATAATAGGAAACCTAAAAGACATTAATAAAAGAGAAAACTTCAAAGAAGGAGTTATTACTCAAGTAGTAGGTTATATTCCTAAATTTAAATTCGATTATGATTTAAATCTTATTAAAGATTTAAATGACATGGGTGTAAAAGATATATTTGATGAAAATAAAGCTAACTTAAAAGGTATTACAGATGAGAAAGCATATATAAACCAAGCAAAACATAAAGCCAATATCGAATTTACACAAGATGGTATAAAAGCAGCGGCAGCTACATTTATTGGTGGAGCAGGAGCAGGTGAAATGTTTAATTATTTATATGATGTGCCTGTAGAAAAAATAGATTTGACATTTGATAAACCATATATGTTTGTTATTAGAAACAAAGAAACAGGAGAAGTATGGTTTGCAGGAACTGTATATGAACCTTTATCATTAGAAAATGAAGTAGAAATAGAAAATAAAGATGGAGGAGTAGAAGATTACTCACAATTTCTAAAAGCACTTGAAGAAAGAAACAAACAATAAAATTAAGATTGGCATAAAATAAAAAGTAATTATTATATAATTGAATCTTAAAAAATGGTATATTTATAAAATGGAGTTGAAATAAACATAAAATCATGATAAAATTACTAACATAAAAGTGCGGTTAATATGCCGTTGGTCAGACTTTTATATTATCATAATATTTTATGAGAGGGAGATTTGAAATGAGTTTCAATTTCCGAGAAGCATTAGAAGAATCCAAAAGAAAGTCCAATATTAATTATAAAGCAGCAGAATTTCTACAGCACTTAATTGCAGCAATTAACCATTCATGGTATCCAGAAAGGGCAAAAAATTTAAAAAAGTTAATTTTTTCTCTTGAAAAAGCAGGTGTCGAAGATGAAAATTTTTTTAGAATAAGAGTTTACGAAAATGATGCTCTTTCTTCAGAGGGTGAAGCAATCTTTGAAGTGTCTTATTCTAAGCGGGGTTATTTAGGAAGTTTGTTTAAGGCTATTCAAAGAAAGCTTGAAGAAGAAAAATTTGAAATAAAATCTGTTGATACAGAAACAATAGGGGATTGCTTGCGTTGCTTGGATGCTTTTGAAATAAAGATTGACTAATGCTAAAAAGGCAACTGTTATATAATTAAATAACAGTTGCTTTTTATTTTTTTTGTGATAAAATAAGTATGAAAAGTATAACAAATCATACAAGGAGGATTTTTTATGAATAAAGATAAATATGTTGGAATTAGTAAGGTCGGAGAAAAAGGGCAAATAGTTATTCCAAAAGAAGCAAGAGACATGTTTGATATAAAGCCAGGAGATTCAGTAGTGGTTTTATGTGATAAGAAAAAAGGAATGGCAATAGTTAAAGATAATGTACTAGAAGAAAGTATTGATAAATTTATTCCGAAAGGAGACAAATAAAATGAATGCAATTGAAATAAAAAATTTAACAAAAAAATTTAAAGACAAAGTTGCAGTAAATAATATTAATTTAGAAGTAAAAAAAGGAGAACTATTTGCTTTATTAGGAACCAATGGAGCAGGAAAAACCACAACAATAAAAATGATATCAACACTAATAATGCCAACAGATGGAGAAATAAATGTGTTAGGATATGATACAAAAAAAGACTATATGAAAATTAGAGAAATATTAAATGTTTCACCACAAGAAACAGCAATTGCTCCTAGTTTATCAGTTAAAGAAAACCTAGAATTTATGGCAGGAGTATATAAAATTAAAGACAAAGATACAAAAATAAATGAACTAATAAAAATGTTTAAATTAGAAGAAGTATTAAAGCAAAAAGCAAAAACATTATCAGGAGGATGGCAAAGAAAAGTCTCAATAGCAATATCACTAATAAACAATCCACAAATATTATTTTTAGATGAACCTACTTTAGGGCTAGACGTTATTGCAAGAAAAGAATTATGGAAAGTAATAGAAAGCTTAAAAGGAAAAGTTACTATAATACTAACAACACACTATATGGAAGAAGCAGAAAGTTTATCAGATAGAATTGCAATAATGAATAAAGGAAATATAGTTCAGATAGGGACAGCAAAAGAACTTATAGAAAAAACAGGAGCAAAGAATTTTGAGGATGCTTTTGTAAAAATTGCTACTGGGGGTGAATTATAATGAGAATACTAAATTTTGCCAAAAGGAATTTTAAAGAAATAATAAGAGATCCATTAAGTATTATTTTTGCAATAGTTTTACCATTATTTTTATTATTTATATTTCAACAATTTAAAATACCAAATGATGCATATAAACTAGAAAACTTTACTCCAGGAATTATTATATTTAGTTTTTCTTTTATTACACTATTTACAGCTATGTTAATTTCAAAAGATAGAACAACATCACTTCTTACAAGATTAGGAATAAGCCCAATGAAGCCAATAGAATATATATTAGGTTATATGGTTTCATTTATACCATTTATTTTATTACAAAATGTATTGTTGTTTATAACAGCTTTATTTTTAGGATTACAGTTTAGTATAAATATTATCTGGACAGTTTTAGTATCAATTATAATAGCTGTGCTATTTATAGGAATGGGAATACTAATAGGAAGCCTGGTTTCAGATAAAGCCGCTTCTGGTATTTCAAGCATAATTATTCAGCTGGTGTGCTTTACAAGTGGAATGTATTTTCCAAAAGAGATGTTAGGAGATACATATGCAAAAGTTTGTGAGTTTTTACCATTCGATTCTGCATTAACAATTACAAAAGGAATTTTAAATAATAATATAGAAATAATAACAATACAAAATGTAGTTGTATTTTGTATATACACAATTGTAATATTAGCATTAGCAACAAGAATGTTTAGAATAAAAATGAAAAGTGATAACAAATAAAAAAGAGAGAAAATGCTTGATTGCAAGATGAAGGACTAGCTAAATATATAGAAAAAGGTTTTGAAGAAATACAAGCAGAAATTTATAATAATTTCAAATGTAAATAGGAAGTTATAGCTAAGCTTGTTAATTATATATTATTATGATATAAGTTAATTATTAAATAATATAAAAAACAGAATATAGGAGAGTTGAGAATGAGAGAAAAAAAGAACAACAAAAAAATTAAAATAATAAATATAATTCAAATACTTTTAATATTGCTTTTGATATATTCTACTATAAATATAGTTTTATGGGCTATAAATAATCATGCCAATAAAGATGTTATAGCTGAAATTAATAAAAGTGTTGAAATAAATAATAATGCTGAAGAAAAATATAAGATAAACTTTGAAGAGTTAAAGCAAAAAAATTCTGATACTATAGCATGGCTAAAAGTAGAGAATACTAGTATAGAATTCCCAGTTGTAAAAACAAACAATAATAGTTATTATTTAACTCATAATTTTAATAAAGAAAGTAATAAAGCTGGTTGGATATTTGCTGACTACAAAAACAAGTTTGATGGAACAGATAAGAATATTATAATATATGGACACAACAGGAGAGATGACAGTATGTTTGGAACTCTTAAAAATGTTATGAAAGAAGAGTGGTACAATAATGAAGAAAATCAATATATTACTTTAATAACAGAAAAAGACTACCAAAAATTTCAAATATTTTCTGTTTATCAAATAGAAACAGAAGAATACTATCTTACAACAGAGTTTAAAGGTACAGAATTCTCTGACTTCATAAACACATTAAAACAAAGAAGCATAAAGGACTTTAATGTGGAAGTATCTGATGAAGATCAAATTTTAACACTTTCAACATGTGCTAATAATAATAAATATAGAGTAGTTCTACACGCTGTTAAAACAAAATAAAACTGTTGGTTGATAAAAATTAACCCCACTCAACCAATGGTATGTAGACTGTTTAATAATAATATCATACACTTAAGCTAAAGGAGGTAATAATATGAATCAGATTAAAATTGGAAAATTTATAGCGGAATGTAGAAAGGAAAACCATTTAACCCAAATGCAATTAGCAGAAAAATTAAACATAACAGATAGAGCTATATCTAAATGGGAAAATGGAAGAGCAATGCCTGATTCATCAATAATGCTTGAATTATGTAA
>CAKPJR010000075.1 GCA_934162925.1 uncultured Clostridia bacterium
TTTTTTTATTATATATTTCTAAAATCTCATCTGTATATGTTCCATCTTCATTATATACTATTAAAGGTTTTTCAATTTTTACAAATTCTTTTCCTCCTTTAGTAGCTTTTATTAATAATAAATTAGGTTCTTTTCCTATTTTTGGATAAACAAATCTAATTAATTTAGGTTCTATTTTATATTTTTTTAATGTTTCTATTATATCTACTATTCTATCAGGTCTATGCACCATGTATAACGAGCAGTTACTATTTAGTAATTTAGATGCTGCTCTTACTATATCTTCTAAATTACACATAACTTCGTGTCTAGATATTAATTGAGTTTCATCTTTACTTTTTAATCCGGTATTATATTTCTTATATGGTGGATTTGTAACTATCGCATCAAAACTATTAGGTTCAAAAATTTTATCTATATTTTTTATATCTTCATTAATAATTTCAAATTTATCTTCCAAGTTATTTAATTCAATTGATTTTTTTGCCATATTATATACTTGCTTTTGTATTTCTACACCTGTTATATGTTTTAAGTTAGTCTTTGCACATAATAGTATACTTATTATACCTGTGCCAGTTCCTAAATCTAAAACCTTTGCATCTTTTTTTATATCCTTAGCAAAATCTGATAATAATACACTATCAATTCCAAAACAAAAACCATTTTTATTTTGAATTATTTTTAATCCTTTATATTCTAAATCATCTATTCTTTCATTTTCTTCTAATAAAATATTAAAACCCCTCTTCATAAACAATATTTATACTTTTTTCATATTATATATTATCACATATTTATTTTCAAGGAGTATAGAATGAGTGACCATAATAAAAAAGAAAAAAAATTTAATATTTCACAAAGAAAAGACTGCACAATTCGTTCTATTAAAGAAATAGAATTCTTTTTGTGCAATCTTGATAAAGCAATTAAATCTTTTAAAATATATAAATTCTTAAAATAATCATTCTCTTATAAATTCTTTATTAAATGTTACTCCATCATCAGAAAAACCTTTATCTTTTTCTCCATCTATTAAAAACATTACTTTATTAACTTCTGTAAGTTCTGTAACTGTATTTACAATAGATTTTATAATTAGTTCTTCTTGTTCTTTTCCTAAGTTTTGTTCTTTTACAAATTCGCTCGAAAAATCTAAAAATAATGTATCTTCTTTTAATTCAGCTTTTATCAAACTAGTTCCATCTGGAATTAATTTTAATAATTTTTCATTTTTAGGTCCAGAAATTAATAAATTAATTAATACTTCATATGGATTACTTACTAATTGTTTAGAATCTATTGTTCTTGCTTCAGGTGCTAACTTATATTCATTTGAATCTAAAAAGTATAAAGTAATAACTGTTTGTCTTAATTGCTCTTCTGATATTTCTTCTTGAGGAACATATTCAAATTCACTATTTTTATTCTCTTTTTTAATATTTTTATAAATACAATATCCTATAAATATTAAAATAAATACAATTATTAATATAGCACCATACATAATAAATCTTTTATTCTTCATACCATTCTCCTTTTTAATTATATTTATTTAATAGTATTATAGACAAGTATTTTTTAGAACTGTTTGTGGATATTTTTTCCATTTTATTATATTAAAAATTCAAAGATTTCTCCGTATATAGCAAGATTAGAGTTCTTTAATTTGTTCAAGGAGAACGAATAGTACATATTCACACTTTCTTCGAAAATATCATTATCAAAATAACATTCTTTCTTTTTTTACATTTCTTATATCTGTATTAAATTATTACCTCATTTTTTAATTTACTTTTTTATTTTATTAATTATTTTTAATTAATTATTTAATTTCGATTTTTTTATTTTATTATTTTTCCAATATTTTATTAATATTATTTTTTGCAATTTTATATCCTAGTTCATAAAGCTCATCAATTTTCTCCATGTCAAGTAAAGATATATCTTTAGTTTTTATTTTTAATAAATAATCTCCTCCTTCTAATTCATAATTAGATAATTCATGGCACAAAATATCCATAGAATTACTCACAACCTCTATTACATTTTTACAACATTTTCCAGCAATTTCTTTTTCAAAAATAACACTAATCACCTTATCTGCGCCAATTTCCTTTAATCCTTTCCATGGAACATTTTCTCTTATTCCTCCATCTATAAGCTCTGTATTATTGTATTTACATGGAGAAAAAACTAATGGATAACTGCAACTTGCTCTTACAGCCTTTCCTATATTTATATTATTTTTATATACTATTTCATCAGAAAAACTTCTTCTATTATTCATAGAACAAAAGCAATAAATTTTACCATTATGGACATCTACACTTGGTATTAATAATGGCATTTTTATATCCTCTATTTTTTTTATATTTTTATTCCTTGCCGCTTCTTCTACTATTTTTTCTATTATTTCTCCACTATTTAATCCATTAATAATTATTCTTCTTTTTATTAAAATACCATAAATTAATTTTATTATATTTTTTCCATCTATATATTTAATTTTTTTTGAATATTTCTTAAATAAATAGTAAATTTCCTCATAATTATATCCGCATTGCATATAAGCTAGCAACTATACTACCAGAAGAAGTCCCTGAAATATAATTAATTTTAATGTTTTTTTCTTCTAAAGCTTTTATTACTCCTATATGTGCAGCTCCTTTAATTCCTCCCCCGTGCTAAAGCTAAACCAATCTCCATAAATATCACCAATATAATATATATTTAATTTATATTTTTTTATGAAAATTTTATTTTAATTATTTATTAAAAATATTTTTTATTTATATTTATTAATATATCTCTTTAATTTAAATTTATTTTAAATATTCAGATAATTTTGTATTTTAAATTTTTATTTCTTTATTTTTTATTATTATTTATTTAATTATTATATTATTTAAATATTTATTTTTATTTTATGAACTATTTAAATTTATTAAATAAATAATAATTTTTATTTTGTAATTTTTAGTTACATTTTTTTATAAAAATTTCGTATTAATTTTCTATAAAATTTTTCGTATTTTATTTACAAATTGCCAAATATTATTCTTGGATATTTTTTTAATTCTATTTTTCTAATTTTTGTATTTTGTCTTTTTGCCATTTATACTTTTTTAATTTTTCATAAATATTATATAAATTCAATTTACATTTTCTTACATTACTTTTTTTATCTTTCTACTTAACAAATTTTTTCGAAGCTATTAATATCTATATTTTTAGTGTTATGTCTACCTTTCTTTTTTATATTTTTTCTGACAATTTTTTATTTTTTTTGCTACTACTTTATAAGTTTTATTCTTAAACATACACTGTTTTTGTTGCTTTTTTGCTCATTTCTAAACTGCTATAATTTTATTTAAATATTCTATTTTTCTATTTATGTATACTTTGTGTTCTTATCCTATCATAACTACTTTCCTTTAATTCCGCTATATTTCATCATCCCTTTTTTATTATTTTTTTTAATTATTATCATTATTCAAAATTAAATATAGAAGTTTATTCATATAATAAAGAACTTAAAATTATAATTTTATTTTGTAATTTCAAGTTCTTTAAACTGTGAAGATTATTCTATTTATATTTTTCAATTGATATGTAAAAAACTTTTTTAGTGGTTTACATATTGTTTTATTTTATAATATTTCTGCTTGTCTTTTTCATTTAAACTAATCCCATCTAATTTCAATTTATTACTTTTTTGTTTTTATTTTTATACTTACTTTTTATAATTAATTGATTAAATATTTTAAATCTACTTTTTACTTTTTTATATTTTTATAAACTTTCGATTCCATTTTTTTATACTTGTTTGTTCTTTTATCTTATCATAGATTTTTATACTTATCCTTTTTATTTTATAAATTTACATTCTATTTAATTCTTTATCTTTCTATTATTTATTATTTAACTATTAATTATTTAATATTTAATATTTATCATTTATTATTTAATATTTATTATTTATTATTTATTATTTATTATTTATTATTTAATTATTTATTATTTAATTATTTATTATTTATTATTTAATTATTTATTATTTATTATTTAATTATTTATTATTTATTATTTATTATTTAATTATTTATTATTTTATTATTTAATTATTTAATTATTTAATTATTTATTATTTTATTATTTTATTATTTTATTATTTATTATTTTATTATTTAATTATTTAATTATTTAATTATTTAATTATTTATTATTTTATTATTTTATTATTTTATTATTTTATTATTTATTATTTAATTATTTATTATTTATTATTTATTATTTATTATTTAATATTTAATATTTATTATTTATTATTTATTATTTATTATTTAATTATTAGTTATTTATTATTTGATATTTAATATTTAATATTTAATATTAATTATTAATTATCTGTTTTTTAATTATTTAACATTTACACATATATCGCACTTTGGTGTATGTTAAACGGGCTGTGGATTAAGATTGCCTCTTTTTTTGTCGGATTAATGAAAAATTTATTTTTCATTAATTTGTTCAAAGATAACATATTAATTTTTACAAACAATGTGTCGACAGCCCTTTGAGGCGGGAGAATACCCGTGAGCTTGAGACCATTGTTTTTAAAATTAATATGTTATCTTGTTTAATTAATAATGCAGGCAATTAAAATCTCCCCTACAGCGTTTGCAATTATTTTTTATAATTTTTTGGGCGTATGCAATACACCCCTACATTTACTCTACATTATTCTAATTTAAAAATTCAGGACAGTACCTATAATTTTTTTCAAATATTTTTTCGGGCAGACACAGGGCCTGCCCCCACATTTTTGCTCGGTTCTACGATGGGCAACAACACCTACAGTGTTTGCAACATATATTACATTTTGGTGTCCGTTAAACGGGCTATAATCTTAAAATACCTCGTTCTTCATCGAATTGATGAAAATTTTCCTAGTATTAAAAAAAAATCATTTGATAAGTTAATATATCAAATGACTTTTTGGCGGAGACGAGAGGATTTGAACCTCCGCGGCCCTTACGAACCCTAGCAGTTTAGCAAACTGCCCCCTTCAACCACTTGGGTACGTCTCCATATT
>CAKPJR010000076.1 GCA_934162925.1 uncultured Clostridia bacterium
TCCTTTGCTGTGGTGCCAACGATATGTTGAACTTTGGGTATAATCATAATCTTCCCAATACATTTTTGAAGTTTCTTGGTAAGGAACTTCTGTACCATTATCTAGAATTTGTGTAACTGATTTAACATCATATGTTACTTTTACTCCATCAACATAGTCTTCTGGAAGTTCTCGCCACAACTCTTTATAAGTATTGGATTTTGAAGATGCGTGGACATCAAATGTAAGATATTCTGTGATTTCTACATTTGCTTTTCCATTAGGGTCATCATGTAATACGGCAGTATAATCAACATCTGTTAAGTTACAATAATCATTAGGGTTTAAACTGAAGCCATCAAGTCCAAAGTCCTCCCAAGTATAGCCTTCAGATATAAATGATAAAACAAAAATAAACACAAAGAATAAAAAAGGAAGAGACTTTGCAACAACACCTTTTATCCACTTTTTTATTTTATTAAAAAAGAATTTTAAATATTTCATTTGTACCTCCACAATTCTTTTATTTACAAAAATTATATACAATTTATGCGTTTTTGTAAATAAATTGTATTAAAGCAGTTAAAATTTTTAATAATTATAAAAATTGAGCAGAGTAGGAGAGAGGGGCAGTTTTGAAGAATTAGAGATTAAAAAAATAATAAATATAATTTCAAAATTAAACTTATAATTCTGCAAAATATGAAAAATTCTATATAATAATTTTTACAAAACAAAATCATAAAACTAAAATATAAAATTAATATAAAAATTTTTATTAAATTAAAATTTCAGAATTTTGTGCAAAGTTTTAAATTTATAAAAATTTTAAATTTACGAACAAAATTTCCAAACATTTATAATTAATATTTTATAAATAAATTTTGAAAATAAAAATTTTGTTTATAATTTATAAATTACTGGTTTAAATTTTATTATACTAGCTATATAAAATATTTTAATTAATGGACGCATTAAAATCGTTTTTAAGACATTTTAATATTAAAGTCAACAAGTTAATCGTTTATAATTTGCTGCTAAAAATAACAATTACATATAATATTAGTAAAAACTTGTAAAAATGCTGATTTTTATAGACATTCAAAAAAATACAAAAAAGTGCTAAAAAAACGATGCACGAGAATCGATTTTAAGCCATTTTTAAAAAAGAGACATATAGTTTGTTGTCTGTAAAATAAGGCAAAATAAGCGATTTGAAGGAGTTGCGAAAATTTGATAAAAATTTAAGAACTAATATAAAAATTATATAGAAATAATATTTAATTATAAATGAAAATTAAAATTACAAAAATTAGACGCTTTAAAATTAGATTTAAGACATTTTATTAAAGAAGTAATATTATAGAAGCTAGTACCAAGCGGATAGGTTTAGCAAGATAGTGGTAGTGGACACCGATAGAGGCAGTCCATATGAGGGATATAACGTTATGGGGGTTGCAAAAGCAGCATTGCAAAGTAGTATTAGATATATTGAAATAAAATGATGAACAGGGAAATCCTTATCCAATTTTATATATGATACTAGAAAAATAGCAGTTTTATTTTACTGCTATTTTTGCATTTCACGATAATTATTTCCCCATTGCACCATAGAATCTAAGATAGGCTTTAAACTCCAACCAGTATCAGTAAGAATATATTTAAATTTTGATGGGACTATCGTTTATTGCGCAATACCAGACTCCACTACCAATATCAAAAGAACATATAAAAATAGAAAGTGAATTTTTAAAAGAAGAAAACAAAGTAATATGAGAAAAAAGAAATATAAAAAGTATATACAAAAAATATATTAAGTGATACAATTTTATAAAATATAAAAAAAGGAGATACATAGAAATAGAAATTGATTAGATTATTTTTTATAAAGAACAAATTAAAAAATAAAAATTTAATGAGTAATAATGATGAGAAAATACTAGAAAAATATAAGAAAATTGCACAAAAAGAAAAACAAGAAATAATACAAGAGCTTAAAACTAATATTGAAAAAGGATTGACAAATAAAGAAGCAGAACAAAAATTAGAAGAAGATGGAGAAAATGTTGTTGTAAAAGATGATAAACATTCATGGTTTTATTTTTTTATAAATTCATTTAAAGATAAATTTATTTTAATTTTAGTTGTTTTAGCAATAATAAATAAATTTGTTGGTGATGATACATTAGGTACAGTTATTATTTTAGCAATTGGATTTGTAAGTGCTATGATAAAATTTGCCCAAAATTATTCAACATATAAATTCAATAGAAAATTAAAAAGTGAAATGTTTTCAACGGCAACGGTTATAAGAAATGGAAAAGAACAAACAATAAGAACAGAAAAAGTTGTAAAAGGTGATATTATTCATCTAAATGCAGGTTCTATTATTCCAGCTGATGTAATGATTATAGAAAATAAGGACTTGTTTTTAAATCAATCTGTTTTTACAGGTGAAAGTGCGCCTATTGAAAAAACAGATAAATTTAATAACTCAAATGAAATATTTTCAATTTCAAATATATGTTTAATGGGAACAAGTGTAATAAGTGGAGATGCAACAGCTATAGTAATTAATACTGGTTTTTCTACATATCTAGGAAGTATGGGAAAACAAATTGATAATAAAAGAGAAACGACAAATTTTGAAAAAGGTATGAATGAAATTACAAAATTATTAATAAAATACATGGTTGTAGTTTCAATAGCAGTATTTATTATTTATGCATTTATACGAAAAGATATATTAGAAGCAGTGCTATTTGCATTATCAGTAGCTGTTGGAATTACTCCAACAATGTTGCCTATGATAGTAAATGTTAATTTAACTAAAGGAACGAAAACTCTTGCAAAGAAAAAAACATTAGTAAAAAACATTCAGGCAATTCAAAATTTAGGTGCAATAGATGTTTTATGCACTGATAAAACAGGAACATTAACATTAGACAAGATAGTATTACAGAAATATATAAATGTTGAAGGAAAAGAAGATTTATCTATATTAGAATATGCATTTTTAAATAGCTATTATAGTACTGGAATGAAAAATCTGGTAGATAAAGCAGTAATAACATATGGAGTTCAGCATAAAATAAAAGAACAAGTTATTAATTATGAAAAAATTGATGAAATTCCATTTGATTATATTAGAAAAAAAGTAAGTATTGTAGTAAAACATGATGATCATTATAGGATAATTACTAAAGGAGCATTAGAAGAAGTATTAAAAAGTTGTAATCAAGTAAAAATAGATGGCGAACATAAAGAGCTAACTCAAGAAATGATACAAAATATTAATAAAAATGCTGAAAATCTTGCAAAACAAGGAATGCAGGTAATCGCGTTAGCATCAAAAAGAGAGTATAGAGGAAAAGATATATTTAATAGCGATGATGAAAAAGAAATGACATTTATAGGATTTGTAGCATTTTTAGATCCACCAAAAAAAGAAGTAAAAAGTACAATAAAGAAATTAAAAGAATATGGAATAACAACAAAGATTTTAACAGGAGATAACCAATATGCCACTGAAAATATTTGTAACTTGGTAGGAATAGAAGATTCAAAAATATTATTAGGTACAGATATTGATAGGATGCCAGATGGAGAACTTGCTAAAAAGGTTGAGGAAGTAAATATTTTTGCTAGAATGAATCCTTTACAAAAAGAAAGAATAATAAAGGCTCTTAGAAAAAATGGACATGTAGTAGGCTATATGGGAGATGGTGTAAATGATGCACCATCACTACATAATGCAGATGTTGGAATATGTGTAAATACAGCAACAGACATTGCTAAAGAAGCAAGTGATATTATTTTATTAGAAAAAAGTTTAAAAGTAATATTTAATGGAGTAATAGAAGGAAGAAAAGTATATGGAAATATTATAAAATATATGAAAATGGCTTTAAGTTCAGATTTTGGAGATGTATTTAGTATATTTATTGCAAGTATTTTCTTACCATTTTTACCATTATTGCCAATTCAAATGTTAATTCAAGACTTTTTATATGATTTTTCTCAAATAGGAATACCATATGATAATGTTGATGAGGAATTTTTAATAAAACCAAGAAAATGGGATACAAAAGGATTGGGAACATTTATGAATGTAATGGGACCAGTAAGTTCGATAATAGATGTTTTGGCGTTTTTAGCATTTTGGTTTATATTAGGATATAATGGAGCTGTAAGTGAAAGTTATTTTCAAACAGCATGGTTTGTTGAATGTCTAATAAGTGAAACATTGATAATTCATTTCGTTCGTACTGAAAAAGTACCTTTTGTACAGTCAAAAGCAAACCCAATATTAACTTGTTTAACAATGGTTACAATAATAGGAACAATATTTGCACCAATATTATTGCATAATATTAAATCATTCCATTTTGAAATAATGCCACCATTATATTATTTAATAGTAGCAGGATTGACTATCCTATATGTAATTTTAGTTCAGATTGTAAAGAAAATATACATTAAAAAAGTTGGAAATTGGTTATAGAAAAATTATAACTAAAAAGATAATAAGATACATTATAAAAAATAGTGTTACATTATAAAAAAATGTAATACTATTTTTTATAGCGTCCAAAATTACCTATATTAGAACTATTCAAGAATTATTAGGACATGTTCAAATTGATACAGCAGAGGCTTTTTGTGCATAATTTATTATAAAAAGGAGTTGATATAAAACAATGGCAGATTATGAAAGAAAATTTGATAAAAATAAAATTCATTCTGTAGAATTAAATCTATTAGATGGACAAGTTGAACTTATTTTGAGAGCATTAGAATTATATGGTTATAATCTTGAATATAGGCTTAACAGTAATGATGCTACAGATGAGCAAAAACAAGAGAAAATATCAATGTTAAAGTATACTTATGAACAAGTTTTAGCATCACAAGCTGAACAAGTTGATACAAAAGCTAATAATATAGTATTTTTTCATGTATACAAAGAAATAAGTAGGGAATAGGGGAATAGGCTATTTTTAGAAATGTATAAAAAGTATAAAAAAGAGATTTAAAATATTAAAATAAATTTTAAAACAGAAAAATAAATACATAAAAAATTTATTCTATATAAAATAAAAATTTCTTAAA
>CAKPJR010000077.1 GCA_934162925.1 uncultured Clostridia bacterium
ACAATAGGTGCAATTATAAAAGGAATAAAGAGTGCAACGAGTAGGCAAATAGGTTATTCAATCTGGCAAAGAAATTAGTATGAACATATTATTAGAAATGAAAAAGAATATTACAAAATTGTTGAATATATACAAAATAATCCGTTAAAATGGGAAGAGGATGAATATTTTGAGAAAGAGAGGAAATAGAATGGTAAATTTTAAACAAGAAATTGCAAAAGAAATTGCAGAAGTAACGAATTTGGACAGCAAAGAATTAGAAAATTACATAGAAATTCCACCAAATTCAGATTTGGGAGATTATGCTTTTCCATGTTTTAAGCTTGCAAAAGAATTAAGAAAAGCACCACCAATGATTGCAAACGAAATAAAAGATAATATAAAAATAGATGAAAATGTAATAGAAAAAATTGAAGTTGTGGGTGGATATTTAAATATATACATAAATAAACAAACATTAGTAAAAGAAGTGCTAGAAGCTGTTGCAAAAGATAAAGAAAGATATGGCTCATCAACATTAGGAGAAGGAAAAAATGTTGTAATAGATTATTCAGCACCAAATATTGCAAAGCCATTCCATATTGGACATCTACGTTCAACCGTAATAGGGGGAGCACTATATAAAATATATAATTTCTTAGGATATAATAGTGTAGGAATTAATTTCTTGGGAGATTGGGGTCTTCAATTCGGAAAAGTTATGGCAGGAATTAAACTTTGGAAAGATGAATATGACTTCGAAAATGATGAAATGTCAAGCATATTAAAAACATATATACGTTTCAACAAAGAAGAAAAGGAAAAGCCAGAACTTACAGACTTAGCTAGAGCTGAATTTAGAAAATTAGAAGATGGAGACCAAGAAACATATAAATTATGGGAACATATCAGAAAGATAAGTTTAGAAAATTACGAAAAAACATATAAATTACTAAATTCAAAATTCGATTCATACAATGGAGAAGCATATTACAACGACAAAATGGAACCGGTTGTAGCAGAATTAAGAGAAAAAGGATTATTAAAAGAATCTCAAGGAGCACAAGTTGTAGATTTAGAAAAATACGATATGCCTCCATGCATAATAATTACATCTGCTGGAACTACAATATATGCAACAAGAGATTTAGCATCTCTAAAAGATAGAATGAATACATATAATTTTGATAAAGCAATTTATGTTGTAGGAAATGAGCAATCATTACATTTTAAGCAAGTATTTAAAGTATTTGAATTAATGGGATATGAGGATTATGCTAAAAATTGTGTACACGTTCCTTTCGGACTTGTAGTAGATAAAGACGGAGAGAAGATAGGGTCAAGAAAGGGAAACTCAGTATTCCTAGAAGATATTTTAAATGAAGCAATAGATAAAGTAAAAGATATAATAAATGAGAAAAATCCAAAATTAGAAAATAAAGAAGAAGTAGCAAGAAAGGTCGGAGTAGGAGCAATTATATTTAATGATTTATCAAATAGTAGAATTAAAGATGAAATATTTGATTGGGATATGATTCTTAACTTCCAAGGAGAAACAGGACCATATATTCAATATATTTATGTAAGAACAAGAAGTATACTAAACAAAGCAGGATATATGCCAAAAATAGAAGAAATAAACTTTTCAAAAATAACTGAAAAAGAAGCATTAGACACATTAAAACTTATATATCAATTTAATGATGTTGTAAAAAATGCTGCAGAAAAAAATGAGCCATCAATTTTAGCTAGATACTTAATTGATTTAAGTCAAAGCTTTAGTACATATTATAATGAACATAGAATAATTACAGAAGATGAAGATGTTCAAGATGCTAGATTATTCTTAACATATGCTGTTGGAACAGTGTTAAAAACAGGAGCAGAATTGTTAGGAATGGAAATGCCAGAACGTATGTAATCAAAAATAAAATATTTTAAGGAGGCAGTGATTATGGAAGTAATCGAATTAAAACACCCATTAGTTGAACACAAATTAGCAATTTTAAGAGACAAAAAAACAGGAACAAAAGAATTTAGAGAAATAGTATCAGAACTTGCTACAATGCTTTGTTATGAAGCAATGAAAGATGCAAAAATGGAAGAAGTGGAAATAGAAACTCCAATTCAAAAAATGAAAACAAGAAAGATTAATGAAGATAATTATGCGTTTGTTCCTATTTTAAGAGCTGGAACAGGCATGCTAGATGGTATAATCCAAGTAGTACCAAATGCTAAAATAGGACATATTGGAATGTACAGAGATGAAGAAACTTTTAAACCAAATGTATATTTCTTTAAAGTACCAAAAGATATTGCCGAAAGAGAAGTTCTAATATTAGATCCAATGCTTGCAACAGGTGGCTCAGGAATAGATGCAATAGAATTATTAAAAGAGAAAGGCGTTAAGAATATAAAATTTTTATGCATAATTGCTGCTCCAGAAGGAATAAAAGCAATGCAAGAAAAACATCCAGATGTACAAATTTATTGCACAGCAATAGATGAAAAATTAAATGAACATGCCTATATAATACCAGGTCTTGGAGATGCAGGAGACAGAATATTTGGAACAAAATAAAAATATAAATAATTGTAAAAATGTATTTACTTTTGTCCCTTAATCTGATATAAATATATACATAATAAATAATCATAAAATTTAATATTAAAGGAGCTATTATAATGGATAAACAAATTGCTAATTTTTTGGAGTTTATTGAAAATGATAAAAAGTTGTCAGACAATACTTTGCAATCATACAGAAGAGATATACTTCAATACAAAAAATACGTTGAATCAAATGACATAAATTATTCTAAAGTAAAAACTGAAGATATAAAAACATATTTACAGTATTTACATGATATGAATAAAAAAGCTTCTACAATATCTAGAAACTTAGCATCTATTAGATTATTTTATCAATATGAGTTAAGAAATGATAAAGTAAAAAATGACCCAACAGAGGGTATTCAATCTCCAAAAGTAGAAAAGAGAATCCCAAGTATTTTAACATCTCAAGAAGTTTCATTATTGTTAGATCAGCCAAAAGATGTAGACTTAAAAGGAACTAGAGATAAAGCTATGTTAGAATTTGCATATGCTACTGGAATGAGAGTTACTGAAATAATATCTCTTAATGTTGAAGATGTTAATTTGGGAACAGGAACTGTAACATGTAAGAATGGAAATAAGCAAAGAAATATTCCTCTAGGAAATATGTCTTTAAAAGCTCTTAAAGAATATATATATGAAGCAAGACCAGTAATGATAAAATCTGAAAAAGAAAAAGCATTATTTGTAAATATAAATGGAAAGAGATTAACAAGACAAGGATTTTGGAAAATTATTAAATATTATAAAGAACAAGCTCATATAACAAAAGATATTACCCCACATGTATTAAGACATTCATTTGCAACACACTTATTACAAAATGGTGCAGATTTAAAGGCTATCCAAACAATGTTAGGACATTCTGATATTTCTTCTACACAAATATACATGCAGTTTCAAGACGAAAGTATAAAGAATATATATAAAAAAGCTCATCCGAGAGCATAAATTTAAAAACATATTTTACATAATAGAGATTAAGTGTTGAATTTAATCTCTATTTATATAATAGAAAAGAGAAATTGTTGTATAAATTTAATAGGAGGTAACTGTGCAAAACAATTTAGGAGAGTTATTTCGCATATGTGTGAGCATAGATAAAACTACAATTAGAAAAGAAGCAAAAGAAAATGTTAAACAAAAATACCCAGAGTTATTAGAAAAAAGTGATTCATTTATTTGGCACTTAAAAAAAGAAACAGAAAGAAGATTTAATTCGGCATTACAAGAATATATACAAAAAATCAAAAAAGATCCAACCAAGTATGGATTCGCTGAAGGAAATTTAGAGTTTTTAGATTACACTCTTAATAGCAGAACGATTAACCCAACAAAAAACAATGCTAAAGAGGAGTATATATTATTTTTTTGTAAGGCAAAAAATAAACCTAATATGATGAAATTAAAAAACGAAGAAGAAAGATAAAAGGAGGATAAGTTTATGGCAAATATATTACCAGATATTTCAAGAACTTTTAATGAATTTTTATTGTTACCAAATTTAACAGATGAAAGATGCATTCCAGCAAATGTATCTTTGCGTACACCGCTAGTAAAGTTTAAAAAAGGTGAAGAAGCTAAATTTTATGCAAATGTACCTATGGTTTCTGCTATAATGCAATCTGTATCAGGAGAAAAAATGGGAATTGCATTAGCTCGTGAAGGTGGACTTGCTTTTATATATGGTTCCCAATCAATAGAATCACAAGCAGAAATGGTTTATCATGTAAAAAAACATAAAGCAGGTTTTGTAATTAGTGATTCAAATGTAAAATCAGGAACTACTTTAAAAGAAGTTTTAGAGCTAGTTGAAAAAACAGGACATTCAACTGTAATAATTACAGATGACGGAACTGCTTCAGGAAAGTTCCTAGGAATTGTAACAAACAAAGATTATAGACTATCAAGAGATAATCAAAATGAACCAATAGACAATTTTATGACAAAAAAAGAAGATGTTATATGGGCAAAAAAAGGAACAACATTATCAGAAGCAAATGATATAATATGGGATAAAAAAATAAACTGTTTACCTATATTAACAGAAGAGGGAAACTTAAAATATTTAGTATTTAGAAAAGATTACGAAGACAGAAAAAACAATCCAAATTCTTTATTAGACGAGAATAAAAGATATATTGTTGGAGCAGGTATAAATACTAGAGATTATGAAGAAAGAATACCTGCATTAGTAGAAGCAGGAGTAGATATAATTTGTATGGATTCTTCTGATGGATATTCAGTATGGCAAAAAAATACTATAGATTTTGTAAGAGAAAAATATGGTGATGACCTAAAAATAGGGGCAGGAAATGTTGTAGACAGAGAAGGTTTTAGATATTTAGCAGACGCTGGCGCTGATTTTATAAAAGTTGGAGTAGGTGGAGGATCAATTTGTATAACTCGTGAAACAAAAGGAATTGGTCGTGGACA
>CAKPJR010000078.1 GCA_934162925.1 uncultured Clostridia bacterium
CTGCTAAATCTTCTCCTCTTGAATTTAATCCTACTATCATTCCTTCATATACTTCTGTACCAGGCCCTATAAATAAATCACCTTTATCTTGTGCATTGTATAATCCATATGTTATAGCTTTCCCTGCTTCAAATGCAACTATTGTTCCTCTTACTCTAGATACAACATCTCCCTTATATGGTTCATATGAATCAAATATATGATTCATTGTTCCTTCACCTTTTGTGTCTGTTAAGAAGTCTGTTCTATATCCTATTAATCCCCTTGCAGGTATTTTAAATTCTACTTTTGTATGTCCATCTTCTGCTGGTTCCATATTTATCATTTCTGCTTTTCTTCTTCCTAGTTTTTCTATAACATTTCCTATGCAGTCATCTGGAACATTTACTACTAATCTTTCGATTGGCTCGCATTTTTCTCCATTTATTTCTTTAAATATAACTTTTGGACGAGATACTAATAATTCAAATCCTTCTCTCCTCATTGTTTCTATTAATACTGATAAATGTAATTCTCCACGTCCTGCAACTTCAAATGAATCAGGTGAAGCTGTTTCTTTTACTCTTAAAGATACATTTCTTTCTAGTTCTTTAAATAATCTATCTCTTATGTGTCTTGATGTTACAAATTCTCCTTCTCTACCTGCAAATGGTCCATTATTAACAGAAAATGTCATTGTTACTGTTGGTTCATCTATATCCACAAAGTCTATTTTCTCTGGATTATTTATATCACAAATTGTTTCTCCTATATTTATATTTGTTATTCCAGAAATTTCTACTATATCTCCAGCTTTTGCTTCTGGTACTTCTACTTTCTTTAATCCTACATATGTAGATACTTTAACTATTTTAGAATTTTCATTTTTGTCTTTTTTGCATACTACTACTGGCATTCCTTCTTTTATAATACCACGTTCCACTCTTCCTACTGCAATTCTTCCAACATAATCATCATAATCTATATTTGATACTAACATTTGCATTGGTCCGTTTTCATCACATTTTGGTGGTTCTATTGTATTTACTATTGTTTCAAATACACATTTCATGTTATCTGATTCATCTTCTAGATTCATTTTAGCATATCCATCTCTTGCTGAAGCATATATTATGGGGAAATCTAACTGTTCATCATTTGCTCCCAATTCTATAAATAGTTCTAGTACTTCATCTACTACTTTTAAAGGTCTTGCTCCTGGTCTATCTATTTTATTTATTACTACTATTGGTTTTAAGTTTAAAGCTAGTGATTTTTTCAAAACTTCTCTTGTTTGTGGCATTGCCCCTTCAAATGCATCTACTAATAAAAGTACTCCATCTACCATTTTAAGAACACGTTCGACTTCTCCTCCAAAGTCAGCATGTCCAGGTGTATCTACTATATTTATTTTTATATCGTTATACATAACAGATGTATTTTTAGCAAGTATTGTAATTCCTCTTTCTTTTTCCAAGTCATTAGAATCCATTACTCTTTCTTGTACTTGTTCATTTTCTCTAAAAGTACCACTTTGTCTTAAAAGTGCATCTACTAAAGTAGTTTTTCCATGATCTACGTGTGCAATAATTGCTACATTTCTAATTTTTTCGTTACTCATTATAAATCTCCTCTATTTTTCTCTAAATTTGCTAACAATTAATTATACCTCTACTATTAGTTCTCTGTCAAGGTATACACTTGCATTTTTATATATTTTGTGGTAAAATATATTTATCATCCTTTATTAGAGGGATTAAATAAAAAGAAAAGAGGTAACTCATCATGGAAAAAGTAGCAACAGTCATTTCGGAATATCCTGAAATTGCAGTAGTCCTTATCATCATTCTTTCTGTTGTAATGCTTGTCATTGCAATAGTTGGTTCTTCCAGGCGGAAGAAAATTTTGGCTCTTACTTCCAATAAACCGGGAGAAATACTTGAATCTCTTGACGGAGACTACATAGTTGTTTCCCCAAAAGCAACTCTCATCGATTTGAAAAGCAATGAGTCATTTAAAGTCTACCAAATTCTTGATAAGATTTGGAAAGATGTTGGAAAAAAACTCACAGAGTTTTATTTTGAGCCCTTTGAAATTCATTTAAAGATTTGCGATTTAAAAAAAGAATCCGAAGGTTATTCAATTATAGTTTCTGATAAAGATGATAATCTTTATAAATTAAGAACAAAGTTCTTACCAGAAGAGTATAATGCTAGAATACAACCTTTTAAATCTGAAGAAGACAAAGACTAATCCCTCGGTTTTACCCTCATTACTTTAATTAGTAATTGAGGGCATTTCTTTATATTTTTTCATCTCTTAATACAACAATCTTTTTCATTAAATCTTCTATTAATTCATCTACTAATTCTCTATTATTAATTTCATCTTTATACTCAGAATAATATATTGGTTCCCCTATATTTACTTTTACTTTTCTAAAGATTTTAAAATTTCCTTGAATTCCAACTGGTATAATTGGAACATTTGCTTTTATTGCCAGTTTAATTGCTCCATCTTTAGGTTTTACTCCTTTTGCCATTCCTTGTCTAGTAGCTTCTGGGAACATCATTAAAAGCTCATTATTTTTTAGCAGTTTTAGTGATATTTTTACGCTTTCCATAGATTTACTATTTGGTTTTACTGGATATATTCCAAATAAATCCGCTATCCACCTTATAAATCCATTTTTAAACAATTCTTCTTTAGCTAAAACATTTATTTTTCTTTTATTCATTGCTATTATTACAGCTGAATCTAATGCATGAACGTGGTTTGGGCAAATAATTGCTGCAGTATCTTTTGGTAAATTTTTCTTTCCTACCACTTTAGGCCTATACATTATTATAGCTACAATTTTAAATAAAAATTTTATTATTATTCTAAGTACATTTTTCATACTACGCTCCTTTTTCTTTTTTTATTAATTATGTAGGGGCGGGGCTCCGTACCCGTCCGAAAAAACATCCGATAATTCATTGCAAATGCTGTAGGGCGTTCGTCGCCCTCGGCGACCCGCAATGCGCCATAGAAATCGCCCCTACAATGTTTGCAATAGATTAGATTTATGATTCAGGACAGTCCCTAGAATCGTTTAGGCAAATCACATTTTGTTGTTTTTCTTTCTAATTATTTCTATAATTTTTTCTACTACTTCTTCTATTGTTAGACTTGTTGTATCAACTACTATGCTGTCTTCAGCTTTTTTTAATGCCCCTATTTCTTTTGCTTTATCATTTTCATCTCTTTTTTTGATGTTTTCTATAACTTCTTCATATGACATGTCTATATTTTTTTCTTTATTTTCTTTATATCTCCTTTTTGCTCTTTCTTCTACAGAAGCATCTAAATATATTTTTACATCTGCATTTGGAAATACATATGTGCAGATATCTCTTCCTTCCATTATTACATTTTTGCCTTCTGCTAGTTTTCTTTGTAGCTCTACCATTTGGAATCTTACCTCTTTAATAGAAGATATTTGAGATACTATTTGTGTTACTTCCTTTGAACGAATCTCTTTAGTAACTTCTTTGCCATTTAAAAATATTTTATCTCCATCTGATAAAGTTTCAATTTCTATTTTTATTGTTTTTGCTATTTCTATTATTCTTTCTTTATCTTCTAAGGGAATTTTTTGGTTTATAACTTCTAAAGCAACACACCTATAGGTACTACCTGTATCTATGTTAATTAATCCTAATTTATTTGCAACATTTTTTGTTACAGTTCCTTTTCCACTTCCTGCTGGTCCATCTATTCCTACTATAAAACTCATATTCTTTATTCTCCTTCTATTTTTTCTGGTACATGTACCCCTTTTGCAACTATATCTATATTTTCTACATTCATTGCTGTTAAGTTTTCTATTTCTTTTTTACATTTTTTCTTAAACTCTTTTAATGCCTCTAATATATTGTAGCCATATTCAACAACTACTTCTATATATATTGTAATTCCCTCATTGTCACCAATTTTATCTATTCTAACTCTACTAACTTTATATATAGATTCAATTTTTGTTGCTAAATATTCTATTATTTGTCTAAATACTGTATCTGATATTCTAAAATTACCAAGATAACTAAACGTTGGTCTTATTATAGATTTTTCCGATATATATGGTTTTGCATCTTTGCCTTTAGATTTAAATATTTGAAGTGGGTCCAATATAAAACCGGAAAAGTCTTTTTTTATTTCGAAAGTAGGCACTGGTATTACATGTTTGCCTTGAGTTTGCCTAATTCTTTTTGCTTCTTGCATTTCCTCTTCTGTGGCTACATCAGTTATATATATAGTCTCTGTAAGTTCTGGTAATCCTAAATTTTCCCTAATCTTTTTTATCATATTATCAGATGTTCCTAATATTAATATACTTTCTGGTCTATATTTTCTAAAAGCTTTTTTTATTTCATCCGATTCTTCCGGATTATTAAACAAAGCTTTTTTTACAGTTTCTATTTTAGTAGCCGCTTTTTTTGCAGAAACTCCTGCAATAACTTCATTTTCTTTTATTAAAAGTCCGTCATCTATTATATAACTTATTCCTTTTTCACTTGCAACCATCTGGGCTCTGTAACTCTTCCCAGTTCCAGATGGTCCTACAAAAGCATATGTTTTAATTTTACTTTCTATTATCTTATCTATTATCATAAGCTTCACTCCATAAATTAAATTATATCATTTAAGATTTATTTTGTCACTATTTAGTTGAACAAATTGGAAGTTGCGAAGTAGAAGTGTGAAGAATAGAGAAAGGCCTGTGAAGCCCTGGCCCTATAAATCATACCTCCCTCATCACACCTCTCACCTCAATTAAACAAATTACAATTTATCTGTAAAAAAAAAGAGGAGTTCATACTCCCCATTTTTATATACTAGGAAACTTCTAATTTCCTAGTATATAAAAAATGCTATAATCGCTATTGCCTTTGAGATTTCCTCATTTCATTCGGAAACTCAAATCGGCGAGAACAAAGGGCG
>CAKPJR010000079.1 GCA_934162925.1 uncultured Clostridia bacterium
AATCTTAAATCAAAGTCTTCTAGTGAATTACTTTTAAGTGCGTATTTGAAAGCCTGTTTAGTATCAGTGGTATTCGTATTATTTGGTTTACTTTCAATTTTAGCTAAATCTTGGTTTTTATAATATGTTGCTATGGCCACCATTCCTGCAATTAACAATATTATAATAAACATTAATATTGCTGTTTCTAAGCTGGTTTTTAATTGTTTTTTTTCTTTCTTTTGTTCTTTCTTTTGTTCTTTCATTATTATATCCCCCTTTTCTTTAGTTATTAAAGTACATAAGAATATTATCATAAGGAAATAATAAAAGCAATATTGAAATAGATATTCTGCAATTATTTATCTTTATTTATATAAATTGCATAAGCTACTGGTACAATTATCAAAAAAGCAGGGGCAGCATATAATGAAATTGAGTTTTCAACATTAAATATAGAAAGTGAATTTATTAAAGAATGAGTTATTATACAAGGAATAAGTGATTTACTTTTATAAAATATAATAACAAATAAATAACCTATTGAAATTGCATAACATATTTGCATTAAAGTTGGAATTAACTCTGCACCATTAAATAAATTAACTATATGTCCTATTCCAAAAGTAATTGCACTTACAATTACAGCACTTTTAATATTATCTTTTGCCATCATTTTAAATAGAAAACCTCTAAAAATAATTTCTTCTAAAAATCCAATATTAATCATAGTTAAGATATGAAAAATTATTTCACTTGTTGAATTATTAATATTAATACCATTCCATAGATTAACCGATGCAATTAAAAGTAACGGAATAAAATATAGGTACTGCTTTGAATTTGTTACTTTTGTTAATCCATAATATTGTATTCTTTTAAGTATTATCATTAATATAATTAAAGCAATAGAAAATATAGTATTTACAATTGTACTTCTATAATCTTTTGTTCCAAAATTTTGTATACAATATGAGTTAACTAATATATAAACTACTATTATTATTATACAAAATAATGTTTCGTGTTTTTCAAATATTCTTTTCAATTTAAATTTCTCCTTATAAATTATCTTTATTTATCCTATCATAAAAGCAGATAATTATCAATTAATCATCTGCTATAAAAATTGTAATTTGTTACACTATATTTATTTTAAATTTTGATAAAATTATTCTACTCCTCGCTAAAAGTCCGCGCAGGGTAATAATTTTTTATTTTACAAGCGAACGCCGGTGGGGACCGACAAGGTGAAGACTGTTAAATAAAATTTGCGACAGCTAATTTTATGTTACAGTCTTCGCGCAGTTGGGTGTGAGCAATTGTAAAATAAAAAATCTCTTACCCGTGGCAGGACATCTTTACACCTAATTAGAATAATTTACTCATACAAATTACAATTTATCTTTTACATATTTCTAATACTTTTTTCATTGTATTAGCAGTTCTTATTGTAATTTTATTTCTAATATTCGTACTTGCAGTTTTACCCCACCAATTTGATTTTCTATATTTTTTTAAATCATAAGACCAAAATATAGAATTATTATATTCTTTTATTTGTTCTATATCTTCTTTTGGTTCTCCAACAGTATTATAAACCTCTTCATATTTGGTAGGTGGAATTATAAATATTAAATTATCATATATTTCTTTATTAACAGTTCCCCACCAATTAGGATTATTATTCAATATGTCTTCAAGTTCAAATACAGTCATAATAAAAACTGGTATTTCAAGATTGAATTTATTTTTTATAATTTTATGAATATCTTTCATAATAGTTTCTTTATCATCTATATTACTTTCAAAAATGACATTTCCACTATTAAGATAAGTCAAAACATTTTGATATTTATTTTTTTCTAACTCTAATTTCAATTCACCCATCGAAATTTTATTTTTGCCACTAATATTTACTCCTCTTAATAAAGCTATATATTTCATAATACTACTCACTTTTAAATTAATATTTTATTAAATATTATTGTTTTTTCTTTCATGGATATTTTGCTAACTTCATATCCATATTCTTTTAGCTCTTTTTTCTATACTAGGAAAATTCTCATTTTCTAGTATAGAAAATATGCTATAGTCGCTATTGCCTTTGAGATTTTCTCATTTCATTTGGAAACTCAAATAGCTCATATTTGCTCATTGTTCAACACCTTACAAACTTACTATTTTATGATTTTGCCTAACCAGTTTCTATAATAATCTAGTTGTTCTTTTGTATGGAAGTAATGTTCCCATTTTCTAATATTGATAACTTACAATTAAACTTGTTTGAAAAATCTTGTATTAAATTTTGTTCCTGCATATTATCTTTAGTACCATACAAAATACATGTGTTTTTATTCCAGGTAATTATTGGATTTTCTTTTACATATTGGTAGTAGTCCCAATATAAAGTTTGTCCAAAATTTGTTTTTATTTCTTGTTTTTCTTTTAATTTTTCTTCTGTTGTATTGCTCCATAATATCATATTATCAATAATTACTTTCATATTGACAACTGGAGATAAAAAAATGCATTGACCAATATTCTCATCTTTATAGGCTAATAGGCTAAAATATGCTCCCATACTACAAGCCCATATATTTATCTCATTATAATTTAGCTTTGCATATTCCATAACTTGCTTTAAATCAGCTACACAATTCTGCACTTTGCATAAATATTTAGTACCTTCTTTTCTTTCTCCATGTTCTGGTAAGTCAAAACTTAATAATTGATAGCCTTTACTTACAACTTCTTTTGCTAATATTTTTATTACTTCATCTTCCTTATTAGACATATTTCCGTGTATTGCTATAAAGACTTTATTGCTTCTTTCTCCCCATATTATTGAAGGTATATTATTTATTTTTATTCTTTCTATTTTCATTTTTTCTTCCTTATTCATAAATTTAAACTCCTATATAACTTAATGTATATAGTATTGATTCAATAATACCATTTACATCTTATCATAAGGCTGTCCCTCGTTTTGGTACAAAGTATTTGCTCATATCATTTTTTTCATGTGTTAATAATGCTACTTTATTTCTTATTCCACCGCCATAACCTGTTAGACTTCCGTTTGTTCCAACTACTCTATGGCAAGGGATGATAATACAAATAGGATTCCAACCAACTGCACCACCAACTGCCTGTGATGACATTTTTTCTATTCCTCTATTTTTTGCTATTCTTTTAGATATATCATTATATGTCAAAGTTTCTCCATCACTATTCATTATCATATTCGAAAAGCCATCTGGCGTTTTATATATACATTTATAAACCATCTTTAATATCTACTAAATTTATTATCATTTGCTATACAAATTGCTATTTTATTTTCTTCAATTTTTTCACATGTTTCACATAATTTTTTTCATTAAAGTCGCCATAAATATTATATAGTATTAGAGTTTTAAAAACAAGTGTTTGTAATCAAATATATTTTAAAAAATGGTGTATATAAAGAAATACGGTAGAGAAAAAACTCTACCGTTTAACACTTTTATTATGCATTAACAAAAAAAATCATTTTTCCCTTTTTTTGTAACAATTTAGGGTATTTTGCTTCTAATTCAGTTAATGAATATGTTTGTCCTTCACTACTAGAAACGCTTCCTCCATCAGGAAATACATAATTTATACTAATATGCATAGTATCATCATCACAAAAGAAAATATGTAATTCCATAAGTGCAAATATGTACTCGCGTTTAATACCAATTAAATTTCCCCGCACTATCCAATGAGAGGTATTTCCAAGCTTTCTCAGAGAATATGCGTGCCTAAGTGGAATAGACTTGATTTTAGCTATGTATAACATATAAGTTTTTCCTCCTTTAAAAATTTTTTTATTAACTGTCTGACCCCCAGTTGCAAAAATAAGGAATTTTGCACATTTTTACATTAATATATTATCATATTTTTATGTTGATTGCAAATCAGTTTTTTCAAAACTTCTTTCTCGCAGAGCAAGAATAGCTGTCCGGCAGACAATCCTATACAGCTTGAAAGCAGAGCTTTCAAAAAATTATAATTGATTATCCTAATCTAGAAATATATTTTAAATTTAGCAGTAATTTTAAGTCTTCTACCGTTTTAACATAATAATTCGGATTTGCATCCTTAATTTCTTTTTCATTACCGTATCCATATAAAACACTAATAGAATCTATTTTATTCTTTTGGGCACCAACTATATCATGAAATCTACCTCCAACCATAACAGCTTTATCTAATTCTTTTATGTTGTTTTTTCATAGCTATACCCTATTTTATTATGTATTTCTTTATGGCAATTAGAACATACTAAAATACATTTTAATGCTTCTCTTTTATATTCTTTCCATGGCATAGTATTTCCTGAACCTAATTTAAAATCTTTTATCTTTGGATTCTCATGGTGAAATTCTAATGCACCAACACATTTATATAACCACATATACTGCAACTTCCACCTAATAGCTTTATAGCTTGTAACTTCATACTTCTTCTTAATATTGTTTTTTGATGTTTCCTTGTGTCGTTGTCACTTCTTGTTGACTCTCCACTGCAATCATAACAATATAATCTTGATTTAGAATCTGTTTCAAATTCTTTATCACATATTTCACATAATTTTTTCACTAAAATCACCATAAATATTATATAGTATTAGAGCTTTAAAAAACAAGTGTTTGTAATTAAATATAAAAAAAAAGAAAGTTATTAAAAAATGCACTTCTTGTTGGACTCGGCAAGCCGCGTCGGTAAAACAATCCAAAGGGATTGTTTTAGCCTTCGAGTAGCACTTGCTTCGCAAGCACTACTCTTGGCGACCTCCTTTTCGAGTCCTACTTTCTTAAAAGCATAATAAAAAAGTCCATTTGAAATGGACTTTTTTATTATGGCTCCCCGTGTTGGACTCGAACCAACGACCTATCGGTTAACAGCCGAGCGCTCTACCAACTGAGCTAACGGG
>CAKPJR010000080.1 GCA_934162925.1 uncultured Clostridia bacterium
ATCTTGACTAATATATTTAAGGCATCTATTGGTGTTAGTTCATTTAAGTTTATTTTATCTATTTCATGTGCTAATTCCGCTAGTTTATAATTATACATATCTAACTGTCCTGTTGCTACTTTTTTATTCTCTTTTTCTAGATTTTTCTTACCTAAAACACTTTTTCTTTCTAATCCTCTTAATATTTCATTTGCTCTTTTTGTAACTTCTTTTGGCACTCCAGCAAGCCTTGCAACATGCACTCCATAACTCTCATCAGTTCCACCTTTTACTATTTTTCTTAAAAAGATTACGTCCTCGCCTTTTTCTTTTACTGCTATAGAATAGTTTTTTACTCCTTCTATTTGAGCTTCAAGTTCTGTAAGTTCATGGTAATGTGTTGCAAATAAAGTTTTTGCTCCACACTTTTCTTTATTTGCTATATATTCTACAACCGCCCAGGCAATAGATAATCCATCATATGTAGAAGTTCCTCTTCCAATTTCGTCTAGTATCACAAGGCTTTTTTCTGTTGCTTCTCTCAAAATTTCTGCCACTTCCATCATTTCTACCATAAATGTACTCTGTCCCATGCTTAAGTCATCTGAAGCTCCAACTCTAGTAAATATTTTATCTACAACGCCTATTTTGGCTGAGTTAGCTGGTACAAAGGACCCTATTTGAGCCATTAAGGTAATTAGTGCAACTTGTCTCATATATGTAGATTTACCTGCCATGTTAGGTCCTGTTATTATTGATAACCTATCTGTTGCATTGTCTAAATATGTATCGTTATCAATAAAATTTCCTTCTGGCAACATTTTTTCTATAACAGGGTGTCTTCCCCCTTGTATATCTATAATTTCTTCATCATTTACTTCTGGTTTTGTATAATTTAAGTTCTCTGCTATAATTGCAAATGATGTAAGAACATCTAATATAGAAACTATATTTGATGCTTTCTGAAGTCTTTCTATATTTACAGCAATTTTACTTCTTATTTCTATAAACAACTTATATTCTAAATCTACAACTTTTCCTTCTGCTCCTAATATTTTGCTTTCTAAATCGTTTAACTCTTCTGTTATATATCTTTCGCAATTTGCAAGTGTTTGCTTTCTAATATATCTATCTGGAACTTGGTTCAAATATGATTTTGTAACTTCAAAATAGTACCCAAAAACCTTATTAAATCCTACTTTTAAGTTTTTAATTCCAGTTTCTTCTTTTTCTTTTGCTTCTAATTCTATAAGCCAATTTTTTCCCTGTGTAGTCGCATTTTTCAACTCATCTACTTCTTCATTGTATCCTAATTTTATAATTCCACCTTCTGTTATTGCAATTGGTGGATCTTCTACAATTGCTTTTTCTATTAAATCATGAATGTCTGTAAGTTCATCCAAATTTATGTATAAATTTTGTAATAATTCAGATTTGCTTGTTCCTAGTATATTTTTTAAATATGGAAGTTGCTTTAAAGAATTTTTTAATGAAATCATATCTCTTGCATTTGTATTCCCATAAGCGATTTTTCCGACTAATCTTTCTATATCATAAATTCTTTTTAGGCAATCTGTAATATCTCCTCTAAAAATCAAATTATCTTTTAATTCTTCTACTGCATTCAATCTTTTGTTAATTTCTATTACATCTATTAATGGCTCATTTATCCATTTTCTTAAAAGCCTTCCTCCCATAGATGTATATGTTTTGTCTAGCACCCAAAGAAGTGTTCCTTTTTTGCCTTTATTATTCATTTTTTCTGTCAATTCCAAATTTCTTCTAGAGGTAATGTTTAAAGACATATATTTGCTTGTAGAATACATTTTTATAATGTTTATATGCTCTAATTTGATTTTTTGAGTTTGATTTAGATAATCTAGTAATCCATTTATTGCTGGTATTTGTAAAATTCTTTCATTTATATCTTCTATTTTCTTTTCACTATCATCTATAAAATTATAGCTCTCTATTAAGTGTTCTGCATCTTTTTTAAACATTTCTTCGTCAAAGCAATTTATATATGCTTTAAATCTTAATTTAATTTCATCTATTTCTTCTTTGCAATTAAAAAGCATTTTATTTACTATTATTTCTGCTGGATTATATTTAGAAATTTCATCTAGCAATAAAGCAAAATTATTATTATCCTCTATTTTGGTTGATAGAAATTCACCTGTTGTTACATCACAAACTGCCAAACCAAAATATATACCTTTTTTATATATAGACATAATATAATTATTTTTCTTTTCATCTAGCATATTTGATTCAATTACAGTTCCTGGAGTTACTACTCTTATGACATCTCTTTTTACTATTCCTTTTGCAGTTTTTGGATCTTCTAATTGCTCACATATTGCTACTTTGTACCCTTTTTCAATTAGCCTTGCAATATAACTTTCTGCTGCATGAAATGGTATTCCACACATTGGTGCCCTTTCTTCTTGTCCACAATCTTTTCCTGTTAAAGTAAGCTCAAGTTCTCTAGATGCTGTTTTTGCATCATCAAAAAACATTTCATAAAAGTCACCCAATCTATAGAATACTATGCAATCACTGTATTCTTCTTTCATTTGCAAATAATGTTTCATCATTGGAGAAAATTCTGCCATCTCTATCATTCCTTTTTTGTTTCATTTTATTACACTTTTTAATATTATCAATTTAATCTATCAATTTGTGACATATGATGTGGAAAATTTGAAATCTTCTATATACTTTTAAGCAGTCATTCAAATGGCACACTTTTCACCTCTTAAATACCACTTATGTTCCGATATTATTCTTATATTTATTATTTTTCCTATCAATTCTTCCTCGCCTTTAAATATAACTACCTTATTTGTGTCAGTTCTTCCTGTTAACATTTCTGTATTATTCTTGCTATGTCCTTCTACTAGTATTTTCTGTATTGTTCCAACATATTTTTGATTATTTTCTTCTATATGATCTTCAAATAATTTTTTCAATCTATCAAATCTCTTATGCTTTACTTCCTCTGGAATTTGGTTTTTCATTTTATCTGCTCTAGTACCTACTCTTCTAGAGTATATAAACATAAATATCTGTTCAAAATTTACTTTAGATACAACGTCTAATGTATCTTCAAAATCTTCTTCAGTCTCTCCTGGGAAACCAACTATTATATCTGTTGAAAACACTGCATCTGGAATTTCTTTTTTTATTTTTTCTATTAAACTTAAATACTGTTCTTTCGTATATTTTCTGTTCATCTCTTTTAGAACTCTTGTACTACCAGCTTGAAGTGGTACATGTATTAACCTTGATATTTTTTTACTGTTTTTTATTGCCTCTATAACATCATCTGTAAAGTCTTTTGGATGTGGAGAAACAAATCTAATTATTTCTATTCCTTCTATTTTATCTACATCTTTTAAAAGATTTGCAAAGTTATAGTTTTCGCCACCTTTATAAGAATTTACATTTTGTCCAAGTAAAGTTATTTCTTTATAGCCTTCTTTTGCTAAATCTTTTATCTCTTTTAATATATCTTCCGGTTTTCTACTTCTTTCTCTTCCCCTCACATAAGGCACTATACAATATGTACAGAAATTATTGCAACCATACATTATTGTAACTGAAGCTTGCATACTGTTTTCTCTTTTTACTGGTAAACCTTCTATAACCTCTCCATCTATATCTAGTATATCTTTAATTTTTGCATTCTTTGTAATTGCAGAATAAATATCTTCTGGTAATTTGTGAAGTGTGTGAGTTCCAAAAACTATATCCACAAATGGATAGCTTTTTTTTATTTTATCTGTAATATGCTCTTCTTGCATCATACATCCACCAATTGCAATTATCACGTTTTTTGCTTCTTTTATTTTCTTAAGTTCGCCCAATTTTCCAAATAGTTTTTCTTCTGCATTTTCTCTTACACAACAAGTGTTTATTATATATAGTTCTGCAGCATTTATTTCCTTTGATTCTGAGTATCCCATTTTTTCTAACATTCCAACTATTTTTTCGGAATCATTTTCATTTAATTTGCATCCCATTGTTAATATATAATATTTTAAATTTTTACCATCATTTATTTTTTTCACTTTTTCCATATATTGCTTTTGTGTTTCAATTTCTTGCATTTTCATTAATAAATCTCTCCTTTATCGATTAATATATTTTATTATAAATCGACAAAATTATCAAGTACGAACAAATAAGAAAAATTCTTAACTTTTCTTATTTGTTCTCGCACAATTTATGTTTTCGACTAAAAGAAAAAATCTCAAAGGGCTAGCAATTGTAGCTTTTTATATAATAGAAAAGTATGCCTAATTTAAAAAGGCATACTTCTCTATTTGAAATAATAATTTAAAACATTATTGGAAATTTTAATTTGTATAGTCATATTTATTCTGCCATTGAAATTGTAAATGAAATATCTGCATAATTTTTATAATTTTTATTATTAACACAAACTTCGTTGGTCTCATTTACATCCACTATTGTTAGCATAATATTATCTCCAGACACTACCAATCCAAACATTGGAGATTCCAATGAACCTTCCATAGATTCTAAATCTAATAAATTTCCATATCTTGAATCTGAACAAGTTATATTATATGTTATATATTCTTCTCCTTCTATAACTTTTTTAATCGTACTATTTTTTAGTTTTTCTGATACTCCATCTCCCCAAAATTCCGAAAATGAAATCACATTAGGATCACTGCTTTCTGAATTTAATAGGCCTCTATCCCCTAGCTCTCCTATTGTAAATGTATATGTTGTTGCTCCTGCACTTGACTCACTATATTCTTTTATAGCTGCGCTACTTAAATTTACTTCCCAGTATATTCCTTCTTTTCCTTTTACTACTAATTTTGTTTCTGTTGATTTGCTTCTTTATTTTTCTCTGCAACATTGTATCCTCTTCCTCTGTCTGCTGTCATATCCATCTTTAAATGTC
>CAKPJR010000081.1 GCA_934162925.1 uncultured Clostridia bacterium
GAAGAACAATTTCTACCTCAAGCTCAATCCATTCGCAACGTTTTTTCCATTTTTAATATTTTAATTTTTCAGAAAGCGATTTACTCACACAAATTACAATTTGTTTACTATTTGCTTAAATTTGTTTCCTCTTTCTGCAAAGTTTTTGAACATATCAAAACTTGCACTGGCAGGAGAAAACAAAACCACATCTCCTTTTTTACTTATTTCATTTGCTTTTTCTACAGCTTCTTCTAGTGTATTTACTTTATATATAGGCAATTCTTTATCTGAAAATTTTAATTCATACGTTACTGCACTATATATTTTATTTGCTGTTTGACCTAACAATATTAATGATCCTACATTTTCTACAATAGGTTTTGCGATTGGAGTATAATCTAAATGTTTGTCATATCCTCCTGCAATTAAAACTATATTTTCATCAAAAGATTTTAGTCCTGCTATTGTTCTTGTTGGACTTGATGCAATTGAATCATTGTACCAATTTGCTCCTTTTATTTGTTTTACAAATTCTAACCTATGTTCTACTCCTGCAAAATTACTTATAGCTTTTGCTTGTACTTCTGGAGTTACAAATCTTTTAGTTGCAGCAATTGCAGCACACATGTTTTCTGCATTATGTATTCCTCTTAATTTTGTGTTTTTTGTATTTAAAAGATGCCTTCTTAAACCACTTTCACAATCTTTTATAGTTTCTCCATCTACTATTATTCCATTTTCTAGTTTTTCTTTGCTACTAAAATATATCACGCTTCCTATTACATCTTTAGCGAAATTTCTTGTTATATCATTATCATAATTTAATACAAGTAAATCATTTTCAGTTTGATTTTTAAATATATTTGCTTTAGCCCCTTTATATTCATCATAAGATTTATGTATATCTAAATGATTTGGTGTAACATTTGTTATTACTGCAACTTGAGGGCTCACCTTCATTGTCATTAATTGGAAACTACTTAATTCTAATACAACAAAATCTTCTGGTTTCATTTCTCCCAATTTTGTAAATAATGGTATTCCAATATTCCCACCTAAGTAACATTTATAGTTACTTTCTTTTAAAATTTCATATATTAAAGATGTGGTAGTTGTTTTACCATCGCTTCCTGTTACACCTATTGTAGTTCCTGGACACATTTCTAACACTAATTCTATTTCAGAAGTTAATAATGCTCCTCTTTTTACTTCTTCTTCTATTTGAGGTGTATCAGGTCTGCAAGATGGGCTTCTAAAAATAACATCAAAACCTACTAGTTTATTTAAATAGTTTTCTCCAAAAGAAAATTTTAATTTATATTCATAAATTTTATCTAATATGTTCTTATCTAATTGCTCTATTGGCTTATTATTAAATAAAGTAATTTCAGACCCTAATTTATATAAGTAATCTATTAATGGCAAATTGCTAACTCCTAACCCAATTATAGCCACTTTTTTATTTTTTATGTAATTATTAAATTCTACTAATTTCTCATTTACATATTTCATAAAAACGCTCCTTTATATTTTTTATCACATCTTGTTTTTTTTCAAATTTATTTTCACCAACAGGTTCTAAAATATAATCAAAAGACTTATTACTGTTTTTATCATATATTGCAAAATATACTGTGTTTAATTTGTTGCTGTTATTTTTCAAATCTTTTTTTCCTAATTGTCCTGTTATGCCTATTCCCCAATCTGATTTTGCAAAATTAGAAACAGCTTTTGCCATCTCTTTTGCAACTTCTATGCTATATACAGTATATGTTTCTATGATTTCTTTGTTTACTCCAAAATATTCTTTCCAGTTGTTTGAATATGTTACAAGACCTACATTAAAAACATCGCTTGAACCATCAATATTTGTTATTTCACTTGAAAGCATTCCTCCAGTACAAGATTCCATACAAGATATTGTTTGATTTCTATTTTTTAAAAATTTTATCAAATTTTCCATTTTTCTACCTCTTTAGAATTATATAACAAAATCTAATAATTAACAATTTTTATTAGAATATTTTTATGAATTTTGAAAATAATATTATCGTAAAATAGATTTGGAGGTGCTTTTTTATGTCAAAGAAAAATAAAGAAAATAAGCAAAATAAAGAAAACAAAGAAAACAAAAATAATAGCAGAAACGAAAAAATAGACAAAAATTGTAGATAGTTAAAACAAATGCCTTTATCATATTTCTTTCTCTCCGATTCGAGTTTTTCTGATAAAATGAGGAAAATTCAAAGGCAATAGTAAAATTATAGTGTTTTGTATAATAGAAAATTTTTTAACTCTTTCTATTATGCAAAAAGTAAGAGGTTTCTCTATATAAGAAACCTCTTGCTTTTTTAACTAAAAAATTCAATTAAATCTTTTAACAGTTTTTGGTATGGAATCCATTTATCTATAAACTCTTTATTGGTGTATAAATAATAACATCCTGACCAAAACGGAACTAAAAGCCTTCCTCCTGCCGGTCGATTTTCATAAGTTAATTTACATCCATTTTCTGTTAAAAAAATGCATTTGCCCATCCCATTAAACTCTACACAAGATTCGTTTACATTAGCAACCCTTAGATAGTAAACAGGCTTATCCAATTTATTGTATGCATTTTCCAAATATTCAAGTTTGTCGATAGTAATTTCTCTTGAAAAAATTTTTTCAAAAAGATTTGAAAAACACATTTGTAAATCTTCTGGTAAAAATGCACAACCGCATTGATTGCAACATTTTCCACCACATTTCTTGCACATTTCTGGATTTAATGTTTTTTCTCTAATCCACCGTTCATCAGTAGTCATTAACTCCCACTCCTTATAAATTTATTTTTTTATTATTTTATTATAAAGTTTACATATAGTCAATATTTATGGCTACTATTCTAAATATTTTTTCAAAAATTTCCCAGTATATGATCTATCATTTTTTATAATCTGTTCTGGTGTTCCGGTTGCAACTATCTCTCCTCCATTATCTCCGCCTTCTGGTCCTAAGTCTATAATGTAGTCTGCAGTTTTTATTAAATCTAAATTATGTTCAATTACCACAATAGTATTTCCAGTATCTACTAGCCTTTGCAAAATATCTACTAACTTATGAACATCTGCTATATGAAGTCCTGTCGTAGGTTCATCTAATATATATAAAGTTTTACCTGTTGGTCTTTTAGAAAGCTCTGTAGCTAACTTAATTCTTTGTGCTTCTCCACCTGAAAGTGTTGTTGAGGGTTGTCCTAGTTTAATATATCCAAGCCCTACATCGTATAGTGTTTGAATTTTTTGTTTTATTTTAGGTACATTTGCAAAAAATTCTAAAGCTTCTTCTACTGTCATTTCTAGTATGTCTGATATGCTTTTTCCTTTGTATTTTACTTCTAATGTTTCTTTGTTATATCTTTTTCCTTTACATACCTCACATGGTACATAAACATCTGGCAAGAAATGCATTTCAATTTTTAAAACTCCATCTCCTTGGCAAGCCTCACATCTTCCACCTGCAACATTAAAACTAAATCTTCCTTTTTGATATCCTCTTAATTTTGCTTCATTGGTATTTGCAAATATATCTCTTATATAATCGAAAACTCCTGTATATGTTGCTGGATTAGAACGAGGAGTTCTACCAATTGGAGATTGATCTATATTTATTATTTTATCTATGTTTTCAATTCCAACTATCTCTTTGCATTTTCCACCTTTTTCTGATGAACCATATAGTTTTTTTGCTAAATTTTTATATAACACTTCATTTATAAGCGAACTTTTTCCAGAGCCTGAAACACCTGTTACGCAAGTAAATACACCTAGTGGTATTTTTACATCTAGATTTTTAAGGTTATTTTCCTTTGCCCCTTTTATAGTAATAGAAACTGGTTTTGCTTTTCTTCTTTTTTTAGGCACTGCAATTCTTTTTCTTCCGCTTAAATATTGTCCTGTAATAGAATCTGGAATGTTTTTTATCTCTTCTGCTGTTCCTTGTGCTATTACATTTCCACCATGTACACCTGCACCTGGTCCTATATCTATTATCATATCTGCAGCATACATAGTATCCTCATCATGTTCTACTACGATTACCGTATTTCCTAAATCTCTTAATCTCTTTAATGTTGCTAAAAGGTTATCATTATCTCTTTGATGTAATCCAATACTTGGCTCATCTAATATATAGAGTACTCCTGTTAATCCTGAACCTATTTGTGTTGCTAAACGAATTCTTTGTGCTTCTCCTCCAGATAGAGTTCCAGCTGATCTAGAAAGTGTTAAATATTCCAAACCTACATCTATTAAAAATTGAAGTCTTGCATCTATTTCCTTCAAGATTTGTTCTGCTATCATTCTTTTTGTTTTACTTAATTGCAATTCGTTTAAGTATTTTTTTATTTTGTTTATTGGCATGTCTGTTAATTCTTGAATATTTTTTGTTCCTACAGTTACAGCTAAACTTTCCTTTTTTAGTCTTGCTCCATTACAAGTATCACAATGACTATTACTCATGTACATCTCGTAAAATGCCCTCATTCCCTGTGATTTAGTTTCTCTATAACGCCTATCTAATGTTGGTATTACTCCCTCAAATGGAGCAGTAAATTTTCTCGTTCCAGCTGCCGATTTATATTCAAAATCTATTTTTTCTGTTCCTGTTCCATATAGTATTTTATTCAAGAAATCTTTAGGAAGTTTTTTTATTGGAACATCTTTTATTTTTACACCGTAATGTTTTGCAATACTCTCAAAATACATTTTAGCCATTGTATCGCCTTTTTTCATTGTGCTAGCGCCAAATGCTTTTACTCCATCATATAATGTTTTACTTCTATCTGGAATTATTAAGTCTTCATCCATTTTCATTAAATATCCAATTCCTAAACATTCTGGACATGCTCCAAATGGGTTATTAAAAGAAAACAT
>CAKPJR010000082.1 GCA_934162925.1 uncultured Clostridia bacterium
AACAGTATATGCATTTTCAACAGAAAATTGGAAGAGAAGCAAAGAAGAAGTAAGAGCTTTAATGGCTATACTTAGAATGCATATAGATTCTTTCTTAAGAGAAAAAGACAAACAAAATATAAGAATAAAAATAGCAGGAGATTTAGAAGGTCTAACAAAAAGTCTTAAAAAATCTATGGAAAAAGCAATAGAAGTAACCAAAAATAATACAGGACTTACATTAAATATTGCATTCAACTATGGAGGAAGACCAGAAATAATAAAAGCAATGAAAGAAATTGCTAAAGATGTAAAAGAAAATAAAATAAGTATAGAAGATATAAATGAAGAAATGATTTCAAACCATTTGTATACTGCAGGGCAGCCAGATCCAGACTTACTTATAAGAACAAGCAAGGAACTTAGAACAAGCAATTTTCTACCTTGGCAATTGGTATATACAGAATTTTATTTTCCAGATAAACATTGGCCAGAATTTGGAGAAGAAGATTTGTTAGAAGCAATACGTGTATATCAAAAAAGAAACAGAAGATTTGGTGGCAGACCATAATATGAAACAAATATAACTTGTTTCAACGAAAAATTAAGAATGAACAATGAATAATTAAAAAATGGAAGGAAAATAGTATGAAATTAAAAAGAATATTAAGTGGATTAATAGGTTTTCCAATTGTTGCATTAATTTTTATATATGGGAATACATATATAATAGATGCATTTGTATGCATAATATCAATTATAGCAATGTATGAGTACTTAAAATGCTTAAGTGTAGATTACAAACCAGTAAAATGGATAGCATATATACCATGTTTGATAATTCCATTTTTACATGTAATTCCAAAAGAATATCTATTAATGGCTTTTACAGTACTGCTATCGCTAGTAGTTATGCTACTTTTTATGAAAGTAATTGCAAGTAACATGAAAACTAGTATAAGTGATATTGCAGTAACACTTTTTGGAATAATCTATATAACATTTTTTTTAGCTTTCATATCAATGCTATATGGAATGGAAAAAGGAAAATATTTAATTTGGTTTATACTAATTTCAGCATGGGGAACAGATACCTTTGCATATCTTGTTGGAATGAAATTTGGAAAACATAAATTTAGTAAAATAAGTCCAAAAAAATCAAAAGAGGGATGCGTACGGAGGAACAATCGGAGCAATATTAATATCTTTAATATATACATTTTGCATAAATAAATTTGGTGGATTATCAATTTCATATTTATATATAGGGCTAATAACAGCAGTACTTAGTGTTTTAAGTCAAATAGGAGATTTATCAGCATCGACATTAAAAAGAACTGAAGGAATAAAAGACTTCGGAAATCTAATACCAGGACATGGTGGGATTTTAGATAGAATAGATAGCATAATATTCATATCACCATTTGCGTATTTCTTGTTGAATTTATTATAGAGAAGAATTGGAATTTGTTTAATTGAGGTGAGAGGTGTGATGTTGGAGGTGGGATTTGTAGGGCAAGGCTTCGTAGACCTTTCCCTATTCTTCGCATTTCACACCTCGCACTTCACACTTCGCTAAATTCCAATTTCCACAACTAAAAGGAGGCAAAATTGATTTCATTTTTAATAAGTGCAATAAAAATAATATTTTTATTAGGATTTTTAATATTTATACATGAAAGTGGGCATTTTTTGATTGCCAAAGCTTGTAAAATAAAGGTAAATGAATTTGCAATAGGATTTGGTCCAACAATATGGAAAAAACAAGGAAAAGAAACAAAATATGCATTAAGACTTATACCATTAGGTGGATTTGTAAATATGTTAGGAGAGGAAGAACGTTCTGAAAAAGAAGGTTCTTTTAGTACGGCAAGTATTCCAAAAAGAATAGCTATAGTCTTAGCAGGAGGAATTGTTAATATAATATTTGGACTGCTAGTCTATTTTATATTGGTGTCATCTAGTGGAAACTATATTTCTACAACTATAGATAGCACAGTAACAGGATATTCAGCAGAACAAGCAGGAATAAAACAAGGGGACCAAATTTTAAAAATAAATAATAAAAGAGTAAGATTAAAAAGCCAAATAGATGAACAAATTCAAAATTCTAATGGAAATAAAATAATTGTTACAGTTAAAAGAAATAATGAAATGAAAGAAATAGAACTAATACCAACAGAAGAAAATAAAAAAAATATAGGAATATATTTGGGAGCAACGGATAGTAATTTGACTTCTGAAATAAAAGGAATATATCCAGGTGGCCCAGCAGAAAATGCAGGAATACAAGAGGGAGATATCATTGTAAAAATTGATGCTATAGAATGCAAGAATGATCCATATAAAGTAGTAGAACTAATTTCTTCAAGTAAAAACGAAAAAATGAATTTAGAAATAGAAAGAAACGGAAAAATAATAGAATTAGAAGTAACGCCGGAAATGCAAAAAACATATAAATTAGGGGTAACATTTGCATTAGCAGATAAAACATTTGTAAACAATGCATACTATGGATTCTGGGATACAATAGATTTCTCAGTATCAATAATAGATAATATAAAGATGTTATTTAGTGGAAATGTAGGTATTGATCAGCTTACAGGACCAATAGGAATCTCAGAAGCTGTATCTAAAACACAGGGCATAATGGAATTTGCATATATGCTAGCACTAATATCATTATCATTAGGAGTAACGAACCTACTTCCATTCCCACCACTAGATGGAGGAAAAGTTGTAATTTTAATAATAGAAGCAATAAGAAGAAAACCAATGAAAGAAAATATAGAAATAGGAATACAAATGGCAGGATTTTGTATACTTATAGGATTATCAATATTTGTAACATATAATGATATATTAAGGATTTTTTAAGAATTATAAACTTATGAAGTGCGAGGTGGGAAGTGTGAGGTGTGAAAAAAATTAATCATACTTCTCACTTCGCACTTCATAAACAGGAGAGGAAGAACACGAATGCCAAACACAGTAAAAGACGTATTTAAAGATTATGAAAAACAAGGAAATATACTAGAAACACAAATAGAAAACATAAACCTATTCAAAAAAAGCAAAAAAATAGAAATAAAGCTATTAACAGAAAAACCAATAAAAATTCAAGAAATAGCAAGCTTTGAAGAATATTTAATAACAAGATTTCAAATACAAAAAGTAGAGTTTCATATCGAAATGAGGGAAAAAGGGGACAGGCCCCTTTTTCCCCAACAACTTGTAAACGATTGGAAAGATATAATAAACTACATTTCTAAAAAGTTTCCACTAACAAAGGCTATTTTAAATACTAGCACAGTTGAAGTAGAAGATAATAAAGTGATTGTTGACTTAAAAACAAAGAGCGCAGATTTTTTACATTCTTATGAGGTGGATAGAGAAATAGAACAAGTGGTAAACAATTTGTATGGTGTAAAATGTAAAGTAATATATAAAGAAAATGTTACAGAAGAAACAATAAAAGAACAAGAAGAATATTTGGAAAACCTACAAAAAGAAGCATGCCAAGATTTGATTAATGAAATAAGCATGCAAGAAGAAATGATAGTAGAAAATATTCCAGAACCAGAAGAAGAGGAACAAGAAGAAAAGACTCCATTAATTTTTGGAAGAACAGATAAAATAAAAGAACAAATAGTAAAAATTGAAGATTTAACACCAGACTATGGAAGAGTTGCAATAGAAGGAAAAGTAATTAGTACAGATGCAAGAGAACTAAAAAACGGAAAAACACTTGCTATGTTTAATATATATGATGGAACAAGTACAATAACCTGTAAATCATTCGTAGAAGCTGAAAAAGCACCAACTGTCTTGCAAAGATTAAAAGAAGCAAAAAGATTAAAAATATCTGGAAATGCACAATACGACAACTTTGCTAAAGAACTAGGAGTAATTGCAAATATAATTATAGAAATGCCAGATATAGAAGTTATTAGAAGAAAAGATAATGCAAAAGAAAAAAGAGTTGAATTGCATTTACATACTCAAATGAGCCAAATGGATGGTGTAAGTAGTGCAACAGATTTAATAAAAAGAGCAAGCAATTGGGGAATGAAATCAATTGCAATTACAGACCACGGAGTTGTACAAGCTTTCCCAGAGGCAAAAAAAGCAGCAGATAAATATGGAATAAAAGTAGTATATGGAGTTGAAGCATATCTTGTCCCAGATGATAATGCAGTTGATTTATCAAATGGAATGGACAATGAATATATAGTGTTAGATATAGAAACAACAGGACTTTCTTTCAGAACAGAAAAGATAACAGAAATTGGTGCAGTAAGAGTAAAAGATGGAGAAATTGTAGATACATTTGAATGCTTTGTAAACCCAGAAATACCAATTCCAAAAAAAATAGTAGAAATAACACATATCACAGATGATATGGTAAAAGATGCAGAAACAATAGATAAAGTTATGCCTAAATTTCTAGAATTTATAGGAGACTTAAAATTAGTTGCACATAATGCAGATTTTGATGTTGGATTTTTAAAATACAATGCAGAAGAACTAGGACTTACAATGGATAACGAATACATAGATAGTTTGGCATTATCTAGACAATTATTCCCAGATTTTAAGAAACACAAATTAGGAATAATTGCAGATAAGCTAGGCATTAAAGTAGAAAACGCACATAGAGCTTTAGACGATGTAAAAACATTAGTGAAAGTATTTTTAAAAATGCTAGAAATACAAGCAGAAGAACCAAAAAAAGGTAGAGGTAAGAAAAAAGAAGAAAAGAAAGAACTATACAAAACACTTCCTTCATACCACGCAATAATACTTGTAAAAAACCTTAAAGGGTTAAGAAATTTATATGAATTAATATCAGTTTCACA
>CAKPJR010000083.1 GCA_934162925.1 uncultured Clostridia bacterium
ACTTACAACAGGACAAATGATAGAAGCTTTGAAATCTGGAGAGTATGACACTAATAAAACAGCACTTATGATTTCACAAACAGGTGGAGGTTGTAGAGCAACAAATTATATAGGATTTATAAGAAAAGCCTTAAAAGATGCTGGATTTGAAAATGTTCCTGTAATATCATTTAGTTTTGCTGGCCTAGAGAAGAATCCTGGATTTAAAATAACACTTCCACTACTAAAAAAACTTGTAAAAGCAGCAATATATGGAGATTTACTTCAAACTGTATTACACAAAAATAGAGCTTATGAAGTAAACAAAGGAGAAACAAATAAATTATACGAAAAATGGCTAAATAGATGTAAAGAATTAACTTGCAAAGCAACTGCAAAGGAATTTAATAAAAGTATTTATAATATTGTAGAAGATTTTGAAAAAATAAAATTAGACACAAGTATTAAAAAGCCAAAAGTAGGAATAGTAGGAGAGATTTTAATTAAATATCATCCATTTGGAAACAATTACACAGAGGAACTCTTAGAAAAAGAAGAAGCAGAAGTAGTAATGCCTGAACTTATGGGATTTGTTAAATATGTACTAAAAAATACTCCTATTAGAACTAAATTACTAAAAACATCAAAGATAAAATCTGATGTATGTGAACTAGCATTAAATTTTGTTGATGTAATAGAAAAAGATTATTATAAAGCACTAAGGAATTCTAAAAAAGAATATATAAAACCTTGCAACATTAATAAATTAGAAGATGAAGTAGAAGAAATTCTATCTACCGGAAATCAAACAGGAGAAGGGTGGCTTTTGACTGCAGAAATGCTAGAATTTATACAAGAAGATGTTCCCAATATAATCTGCTTGCAACCATTTGCTTGTCTTCCAAATCATGTAGTAGGAAAAGGTGTTATAAAAACAATAAGAGGTAAATATCCAAATGCGAATATTGCAGCAGTTGATTATGATCCAGGAGCAAGTGAAACTAATCAGACAAACAGAATTAAATTATTAATGACTGTAGCAAAAGATAACTTAAAAGCAGATAAAAATAGGGCAAAAGCTTTAAAAAAAGAAAACGAAATATACGATATAAAAAATTTAATATAAATTTCATATTAAAGTAGGAATACAAATATGTACAATGGCGATGGACTTTTGGTCTAATTTGGAACACGAAGTAAAATATAAGCCAACTAAAAAAGTCTCTAGTAAGATTTCTAAAGAGCTAATATCTTGTGCACAATTGGTAAATAAACTAGACGATAAAATGATGAAAATATATAATACATAGAAAACAATATTTAATGTAGGAGTGGGCCTTGTGTCTGTCCGAAAATAGAAATGGAGGATTTTATGCTAAGGACGATAGAAATATATTTCCTATTATTCTTTACCTATGCAGTGTTGGGGTGGATAATGGAGGTAACATTAAAACTAATAAGCGAAAAAAGATTTATAAATAGGGGATTTTTAATAGGACCATATTGCCCAATATATGGCTATGGAGTATTACTAATTACAATTTTATTAAAAAAGTACCAAGAAGACATAGTTGCAACATTTATATTTTCTATATTAATATGTGGTACTTTGGAATACTTTACGAGTTACTTTATGGAAAAGATTTTCCACGCAAGGTGGTGGGATTATAGCCAAAGAAAATTTAATATAAATGGAAGAATATGTTTAGAAACTTTGATACCATTTGGAATTATGGGCTGCTTAATTATATACATTACAAATCCAGTACTATTAAACTTAATAGGCAAAATACCAGCTATACCATTGCATATATTATCAGCAGTATTATTCATATGCTATGTAGTTGATAATATAATATCTGGTAAGATTGTATCAAATTTAAAAGAAATATCAGCAAATGTAAAAGACAATACGGAAGAAATATCTCAAAAAGTAAAAAACATTATCTCGAAAAAATCTGTATTACATAGAAGATTAGTACAAGCTTTCCCAAATATAAAACCAAAAGTTGATTTAAAAGAATGGATAAGCAAAGGAGAAGAAAAAATAAATAAAATAAAAGAAAAAATCAAAAAATAAAATATTTGATAAGCATTGAATTTTGTTATATAATATATATTGATAGGAGTTAATAGAATATGAAAGAAAAATTAGAAGAAATAAAAGAAATGCCAAAGGCCGTTTTGCACATACATTTAGATGGTTCATTAAGACCAAGCACAGTATATAATTGGCTAAAAGAAAAAGGTAAAGATGTTACTTTAGAACAAGTACAAAAAGCTTTAATGGTGAAAAAAGATTGCAGAGATTTAAATGAATACTTAGAAAAATTTGATTTACCATTAGAAGTATTACAAAATGAAGAAAACATAGAACAGGCTACATATGAACTGTTTGAAGATTTAGCAAAACAAAATGTTATTTATGCAGAAGTGAGATTTGCACCAAGTCTACATATAAAAGAAGGATTGAAGTATGAACAAATAGTTGAATCTGCAATAAGAGGAATGAATAAAGCAAAAGAAAAATATGGCATAGAAGGAGGACTTTTATTATGCTGTATGAGAGGAGAAGATAATACAATAAGCAATTTAAAAACAGTATCAGCATCAAAGAAATATATGAGAAAAGGAGTAATCGGGCTGGATTTAGCAGGAGCAGAAGCTTTATATCCGACTTCTGATTATGAAGATATATTTAAAGTAGCTAAAGCCAACAATATTCCATTTACAATTCATGCAGGAGAAGCAGCAGGAGCAGAAAGCATAAAAAAAGCACTAGAATATGGAGCAAAAAGAATTGGGCATGGAGTAAGATGCTTAGAAGACGACAATTTAGTTTCAGAATTAATAAGAAGAGAAATACCTTTAGAAGTTTGTCCTATAAGTAACCTACAAACAAAGGCAACAGGAGAAAAACATCCAATTGAAGAATTGTACAGGAAGGGAATTAAAGTAACTATAAATCCAGATAACGATACAGTATCGAACACAAATATAGTAGAGGAATATAAATGGGTTTTAGAAAATACCAATTTGACAGAAAAAGATATAATAGCAATGAATGAATATGCAATTAGAGGTGCTTTTATACCTCCAACAAAGAAAGCAGAATTAATAGCTAAAATAAACGAATATAAAAACAGATCAGAAAAAAGTGATAAAATTTTATAGAAATTTAATAATCCTCCTAAAATAAGCATACTTATTATTAGGAGGATTATTTATGTTTTATGTAACAAATAAAGATAAAATAGTATCAACTGTTATTGCACTAAGTACAGTGCTAGTATTATTTTTAATAGCAACCACTATTAAACAAAACAATATAGGTAATACTATCCAAACATCTGCTAGCACAAGCAAAATGTTACCGATATATAGTGTGGATACAGAAGAAAATAGAGTAGCACTTACAATAAACTGTGCTTGGAATGCAGAAGATATAGATTTAATTTTAGATATTTTGTCTAAAAACCAGGTTAAGGCTACATTTTTTATTGTGGGAGACTGGGCAAGCAAATTTCCAGATGCAGTTAAAAAAATAAGTGACAGTGGAAATGAAGTGGCAAATCATTCGGAATCACACGCACATGTAAATAATTTGAACTATGAGAAAAATGTAGAACAGATAATAAAGTGTTCGGATAGAATAAATAAAATAACAGGAAAACCAACTACACTGTATCGAGGACCATATGGGGAGTACAATAATACAGTAATAAAGGCAGCAGAAGATAATAAGCATACAATGATTCAATGGAATATAGACTCTTTAGACTATAAAGGACTTACAGGAGAACAAATGTGGGAAAGAATAGAACCTAAACTAGCTAAGGGCAGTATTATATTAATGCATAATGGAACAGAAAATACTGCATTAAGTTTAGATATTATAATAAATAATATAAAGGAAAAAGGGTATGACTTGGTTACAGTATCGGAATTGATTTATAAAGATAACTATACTATTGATAACAATGGAGTACAACACAAAAAATAAATTTGAATTTTATGTAAAATAATGATATAATTAAATAGCCTAATAATTAAAGAGGAGGAAGTCAAAATGACAGAAACCGAAAGGCAAATAATTGCTCTAACAAAAATTAGATTATCGGCACATAGTGAATTTAATCTAAAAGAATTTAAGAACAATTCATTAGTAAGGGCTGAGACTAATTGTTTTGCACTTGCAATAGGCAGTACATATCCTTACAGTGAAATGTATCGGCTAGGTACGATTTCTGGATTAAGAGCAGAAAACCAAGAAATTTCCTCAATTGAGGAAATGAAGGAGTTCTTCTTAGGAGATATGAAAACTCTAGATTTAAAAGTTGCTGAATCTTCAGAAGAAGAAACTTTAAGTGATAATCAGTACAAAATCGCATTGTTTGCAAAAATATATGCGAATGATAAAATATCTGATTATCATTTTATAAGACTCATTGATAACAAATGGGTCGAAAAACGTCTCGGGTTCTCACCAAGAACACTAGACGGAACTTTAAAGGAACTTTATAACTACTGGCCTTGGAATTTCGTTGGGGTATATAAAGTTACTATGTAAAGGAAAGAGATAAAGTGTAAAAGCTTTATCTCTTTTTCCGCATATTAGAAAAAAGAAAAATATAGTAAAGCTTTTTGTAATATTTATCTTGTCCATGCATAAAATTTATTAATAGTTTACAAAGGAGAGATAAATATGTGGTATACAATGCCTTTAGGTGAAGTCCTAAAGAAATTAAGAAGTGATTTAAATACAGGATTAAGGGAAGAACAGATAGAAGACATAAGAAAAATATATGGAGAAAACAAATTATCTGAAAAAAAGAAAGAAAGCATAATAATAA
>CAKPJR010000084.1 GCA_934162925.1 uncultured Clostridia bacterium
TTTTCTCCCTTCCGCAATTTTTTATCATCATATGATGGCTCGCCTTGAAGAGGCATTAAATTTTCCCAAAATTCCATGACTTTTTGGTCTTTAGAAAAAAATCTGTGGCCTCCTATATCCATTCTATTTCCGTTGTATCTAACAGTTCTTGAAATTCCTCCAATTTCGCTTGTTTCTTCTAATATTGTTACTTCATATTGAGTATTCTTATCTTTTAACAATTCATATCCAGCAGTTAATCCTGCTGGCCCAGCTCCTATGATTATTACTTTCTTTTTATCCATTTATTTTATCCCCCTTAGGCAATAACTTTCTTATTTTCTTTTTTTAGTATTCGATTTAGATTTTTAAACATACTTGCAGTAAGTATTCCTACAATTACACAATTACTCAAAGCAAAGATCTGTATTTCGTTATCAAACAATATTTTTGTTCTACTTAAAAATACTATGTATGTATATGTTGAACACAAATTTATAATTATCGGAATATAAACTTTCTTTCTTCCATTTATAACACAATATATTATACTAAGTATATCCGCCATAAACATATATCTATCATGCATATATGGTAATAGAAATGTTGAAATCATAACTGACCACAAAGCTGTTTCTATTATATTTTTACTATCAAAATTTGTTTGTTTTATTAAAACATATACTGCTGTTCCTATAAAAATTATTGCTAACATCAATATCATTATTTGGGGTAAATAATGATTTGGCATTATTATATCTGAAAAATCATCAGTATTATAGAATAAATTATATATTCCTGGAAAATTCAAACTGATTTTGCCATTATACTCAATTGTTTGATTAAAATATATTTTTATGCACTCTAATATATTTTTTCCAAGGAGCATTGCTGGCGTGCACATAAGTAAATTAACTATTGGTATAATCATAAAATAGTAAATTGAAAATTTTCTTTTACTTAAAAAATATAATACATATAATGGTAATATAAAAATAAATTGTAATTTAAATGCAAACGAAACGCCTAAAAATATAAATGACGTTAAATACTTTTCTCTTATTAAATATGTCAACGATATTATAACAAAAGTTGTATAGATACTATCACATTGTCCCCAGTATGAAGAATTTAATATTACTGTTGGCAATAATACAATTATAGAAAATACAAGTATCCCTACTCTTTCATCATATTTTTCTTTTAATATTTCTTTTACTAATTTAACACAAGAAATTGCTAGTAAATAGTCAAATATAATTGAAACTGCTTTTATCAACACAATCGGCTTTGCTGGAATATATGATAGAATTGCCAATATTATCATGTATGGTATATTATAATCCCCTATTTCATATTTTAATGCTCTAAGTCCTCCATTATTTTTAAAAAAATCAAACCACTTGTACAAGCATTTTGTCATATCAATGGATTCAAAGTATATTCCTTTTAGTCTTAATAAAATAGATATTATTATTACTGTGATTAATAAAGCAATTATTATTCTTTTATTTTTTATTGTTTGATGCATTTTATCCCCCATTTTAAGATTTATTTATACACTATCTTTTTGTATTAATTTAATTATTTTTTCTTCAATTAATTTTCTTCTTATTATATCAATTAGCAAACAAATAATGAATATTCCTACTACAACTTCAATTTCATAAAGCCAAAAAAGTTTTGTTTTTATAAGGCTTCCCATTTTCAGTTTTTTCCACATAAATGTTCTTATTATAATATTATCATGGATTAAATATATTCCTAACGAAGAAGAAGCAACATAATTTATTATTGAATTGCTATATTCTTTTTTGTTTATAAAATCCATAAAAATAGAATATGCTAATATAAAAACCAAAAAGCTATTAATTTCAAGGAGTCCTAATCTTCTCATATTAAAGCAAGCTATACTTGTTATTACACAAATTATTGCTATACTAGAAACCACTATAAAACATTTACTATACTTACTAAATTCTTTGTTTTCATATAATTTTGTATATGCTCCTACTAAATATAATAAAATAAACCAAATATAATTTGAGAAATACTCGCTCAATAAATTTATTGTTGGTAAAATACTAAAGCATACTATAAATATAATAATTAGAACTGACATTTCTTTTTTTGTTAAATTGTTTATTAATGCATTAATAAATGGTATTGTTATATATAACAATATATATGAAGTTACAAACCATTCTGCATTAAATGTAATTGGCAATATAGACTTTATAATGATACCTATTTCTTTTTCTTTACAGAATACTAGATATACAAATAATATACTATATGAATAAAACAGAATCTCTCCTATTAGCTTTATAATCTTTTCTTTTTTTATTTTTTTATTTACCATATAGTACCCTGTAATCAGTATAAATATATCATTAGCAACTTTGCCTAGGGATTGTATTATAGATAACACTGCAGTATTTGTATTTTCACTACTAATTTGTATACCTGAATGAACAAAAGAATGGTGTATTATTATTGTAATTATACATAATATTCTTAATAATTCTATATTACTATTTCTATCTTTTTTCATATTATTTTATATCCTTTTCATTAACTTTCTCATACATATTTTTAATTTTTTTTATACTCTAATATTAAGAAATTATTTATTCCTTGTACATTGAATTTATTGTAATCTATATTTAAATTATTATTTTTATTAATAACATAAATGTAATTTTCTTTGTTTTCTATTTTTTCAGGTAAATAAAAATTATAGTTTTTTATAGATTTAACATTTTCAAATATTCCATTTTTTTTGAAGAGTTGTACTGTTTCTGTAAATGCTTTTGGTTCCATTTTATTATAAAACATTACATAGATATATGGCTCTTTAAAAGAGTACTCCATATATATTTTTTCATTTTTGTCTTCAAAATATTTTATAACTTCTTTTGCATTGTTTATAAACATTGGATATCCAAAGTTTGTATTAAAATATTTTATTATAAAAGCACAAAATCCAAACAAATAAATCGCAGTAACAAAAATATGTTTTTTTAATGACTTATTTATAAAATCATATATGCCAATTATTGTGTACATAACTAGCGGTATCCATATTATATTTATTCTAATTACATTTGGTTTTACTACAAATAACATTAGTAATGCTGCGCCAAACCAAAAATTTATAATTGCATTTTTATCTTTTTCTTTTTTTGAGAAGCTTTTTACAATTCCATACATTGTAAATGGAATAGAAAATATATAAAATATTCCAAATATAGGCATCGCATGCCAAAATTCATTATCATGTTGATATAATAGCAGTTTAAAACTGTCTACTGTATTTTTTATGCTATTTTGTAGGAAATCTCTTGAAAAAGCTGACGTCAGCTCTTCGTATCTATTACTTTTACATCTTGGTATGGTAAATATACCTAATAATTTTACTTCTGGTAAATCAAAAGTGTTTATAATTACCATAATGATAATTGGCATTGCTATTATAGTCAATATCACTAATGCAATTAATGCATTTTTTAAATTTATTTTCTTTTTATATATTAAATAAATTAAAAGTGGAATTGCAAAAAACGGCAAGAAAAAATAAGAAGTCCCATACGTATATGCAGATATTCCTAGTGTTGCAAAAGCAATGTAAATATATTTTAGTTTTTTTCTTTGTATGTATAATGCTATAAATAAAGTTGATAATAATATTATATCTGGAAATATATTACTTTCTAACCCATATCGGCTTTTCATTATATGCCATGGACATATTGCCAAGAATGCTACTGCAATTACTCCCATCTTTTTATTGTACACTTCTTTGAACAAATAGTATATAACTATTAATGAAGTGCAACTAATTATTGCCATTGGTAATCTTGTTGCAAATTCAGTTAACCCTAAAAGTTTAATAAAAGGTATTAACAAATATGTATATAATGCATTTTGTCCGCTTCCCCATGATACAAGAAAAACAGGAAATTCATTTCCATTTCTATCAATTCCATAATTTGAAATAGCCCATGCATCATAAGCAGAAGATGTTTCATCTGGATTAAGTCCTCTTGGAAAATCTGATAACCCCACGCATCTTATTAAACAGCCTATTAAAATAATCACAAATAGCATTAATTCATATTTGTATTTTTTTACATTTTCTTTTTTTATTATTATTTCTTTAATTGGTTTAAAAACAACCATCATAGACATTATTATTGAAAAAGTAATCATTGCTATATTCTCTATCATTAGTGTAACTCCTTATATTTTTTGTTATTGTCAGGCATACTTTTTTCGAATAGTTCGATTTTCTTCTAATTCATGTGTCTCAAAAATCTCTTTTTATCTGCTTACTATATCTATCTTCCTCTGAAAACACACATCCACAGTATTTTTGCATATATAAACCTAATTCTCTCGCTTTTGCTTGTCCTTTTCTAAAGCCTACTCTAAAATCTCTGTATACAAATTTCAATCCATATTTTTCTGCTAGTTCTTCTCCTATTTGTTTTAGGGTTTCATGATTTTGATATGGGCTTACTAGCAAAGTTGTAGAAAAGCTATCATATCCATTTTCTTTTGCAAATTTTGCAGTTTGCTCTAGTCTTACTCTGTAGCAATAATTTACACATCTATTTTCTAAATCATTAATTACATTCTTGCAAAATTCTTTTAATCCATAATTCTCTTCAAATATAGCATTTACGCCAATACTTTTTGTATATTCTTTTAAGCAATCTCTTCTTGCTTTGTATTCCATATATGGGTGTATATTTGGGTTAAACCAATATACCGTAGGTTCAATATTTTCACTTCTTAATTCATCTATGCAATATACGCTACACGG
>CAKPJR010000085.1 GCA_934162925.1 uncultured Clostridia bacterium
CCTCTTATAAACTCACCATTTCCATTAATTATACTAGAAACAGATGGTAATATAATTTGGAGAAGTTCAAAATTCAACAAAGAGTTTGCAAACATAGGAATTAATAAATATATAGATGATATTACAAAAGAAATAAAAACAGATATTGATAACAATAATATTCCTACAGTAGATAAAGAAGTAAAAATAGAAGATAAAACATACCATATAATTGGAGACTATGTAAAAATAAAACAAAAAGATAGAAAAAAAACAAACAAGTATATGACGATTTTGTATTTTATAGATGTAACAAAAATGAAAGAATTATCTAAGGAATTTAACGATTCTAAAACTTGTGTTGGAATTATTATGGTAGATAATTACGAAGAAATTGTTCAAAGAATAGCAACAGAGGAAAAACCACAAGTAATGGCTGCTATAGAGAAAAACTTATATGATTGGGCAGCAAAAACTGGCGGAATAATGATAAAAACAGAAAGGGATACTTTTGTTTATATATTCGAGCAAAAATATTTAGAAGAGATGCAAAATGAGAAATTTAGCATTTTAGATGATATAAAAGAAATAAGAACAGAAGAAAAAATACAAATTACACTTAGTATTGCAATAGCAAATGAAGGAAATAGTAATTATGAAAAATATCAAGAGGCTCAAGATGCAATGGACATAGCACTTCGGAAGAGGTGGAGACCAAGCGGTATTAAAAACAGATGGAAAATATAGCTTCTTTGGAGGAAGAGCACAAGAATTAGAAAAAAGAACAAAGGTTAAAGCAAGGGTTGTTGCACATGCTTTAGAAGAATTAATAAAAGACGCAAGCAATGTTATAATAATGGGACATTTGAATGGAGATATTGATTCTATAGGATCTAGTTTAGGACTATATAGATTTGCAAAAGTTTTAAATAAAGATGCATATATAGTAAATACAACAAAAGGATTAGCACTTGGAAACTTTATAGAAGCACTAGAAAAACATGAAGAATATAAAAATGTGCTTATTGATAAAAACGAAGCACTTGCAAAAATAACTCCAGATACACTTTTAATAATTACAGATACACATAAAAAGAGTTATGTAGAAGTGCCAGAATTATTAGAAGAAACAGAGAAAATTGTTATAATAGATCATCATAGAAAAAGTGCGGATTATATAGAAAACGCTATACTTACATTCCACGAAGCATATGCTTCTTCAGCTTCAGAACTAGTTACTGAAATTATTGAATATGGAACAAATGATATCGAATTAGAACAATTAGAAGCAGAAAGTTTATATGCAGGAATAATGGTTGATACAAAAAACTTTACATTTAAAACTGGTGTTAGAACTTTTGAAGCTGCTGCATATTTAAGAAAATATGGTATCGACATAATAAAAATAAAAAAATGGTTCCAAAGCGATTTAGAAAGTTATAATGTAATAGCAGACATAGTAAAAAAAGCAGAAATAATAAATGAATCTATAGGAATTTCAGAATATGAAGAAAAAGATAAAAACGCTAACTTAATTTGTGCAAAAGCTGCAGATGAATTACTTACAATTAGCAATATAACAGCATCATTTGTAATTGGAAATTTGGGAGATAAAATTTGTATTAGTGGACGTTCAATAGGAGATATAAACGTTCAAATTATTCTCGAAAAATTGCGGAGGCGGAGGACATATTACTCTTGCAGGAGCTCAGTTAGAAGGGATGACAATGGAAGAGGCAAAACATGAGCTAATAATAAGAATAAATGAATATTTTACAGAACAACCTTAAAATATTTAATGTAAATATAGTAGAATTTTTTTACTATATAAAGATAAAGGAAACAAAAGAAAAAAAATTAAATAAATATATCACAAATTGCAAAAAACTTTTTCTATTTTGACAACTGTATACGACAAAAAAATTAAATTAGGAATGGTAAAATAACGAAAGGCAAGGGCAGATAGAAGCTTTGCCCTAACACACAAAAGATTAGAAAAGGTATTGAAGGTGGTAAGGATGTTTCAAAATATTATAGATGAAGATATAGAAGAGGAAGATATAAAAACTAATACAGAAAAAAGTAAAAAATCAATTAATTTAAAAAATCTTTTTTCTGTATCTAATTTTGTTTTATATGCAGTTTCATTTATGGCCTCAATGGTAGGATTTGGAGGAGAATTTGCTCCATTTGGACTTGCTATGTTTGCAGCAGTATGCAGTAATAGAATTCCAGCAGGAATTGTTTATTTAGCTACTTGTATAGGAACTCTTATAGGATTTGGAGTAAATGGATTTTTAAGTTATCTACTTACAACATTATTGTTTATAGTAGCAACACTTATATTTAGACCAAGATTTCAAGGAGAAGATAGAAACGAAAAACAAAAATTAGGTTTGTATATTGCAATATGTGCATTTGTGGTACAAGCTGGTAAGATGTTTTTTACAATGTTTTTAGTGTATGATTTATTAGCAAGTATTATGTTTGCAATAATAACATATATATTCTATAAAATATTTTCAAATTCAATTACAGTAATAAAAGACTATGGAGTAAAGCAAGCTTTTACTGTAGAAGAGGTAATGGGAGCAAGCCTGCTTATGTCTATTGCTTTTTATTCTCTACATGGACTTAATATCTTTGGATTATCAATTAGCAATATATTAAGTATAATGTTAGTATTATTTTTGGGCTGGAAAAATGGAATGCTTGTAGGAGCAACATCTGGAATAACAATAGGAATGGTTTTACGGAATAATAGGAAAGTCAGATCCAATGCTTGTAGCTTCATATGCAATATCTCGGAATGGTAGCGGGCATACTAAATAAATTAGGAAAAATAGGTGTAATAGTAGGATTCTGCATAGGAAATGCAGTTCTTACATATGTTGCGAATGGAAATACAGTGCCTGTTATAACAATTAGAGAAATTTTAATTGCATCTTTAGGTTTATTGTTATTACCTAAAAATATAAATATTGATATAGCAGATATAATAGGAAAAACAAAACTATTGCCTACAACAGGTGGACAAATAGAAGGAGAAAGAGAAGAAACAATATACAAATTAAACAGCGTATCAGAAACAATATCTGAAATGGCAGAAAGCTACAAACAAGTTGCAGCAACAACAATAGAAACAGATGAAGAATTAGAAGAGGACAGTAAAAAAGCATTTAAAGAAGAACTTACAAATAATATAGAAGATTTTACAGACAACTTACTATATGAAGATTTTGTGTATAGCGATGAAGAAATATTAGATAGCATTTATGATATATTAGAAGAAAAAGAAGAAATAACTAAAGAAGAGCTAATTAAAATATTAGAAAACAATAATAATTACATAATAGGCTTAGACAAAAAAGAAGAAAAATATGAAGAGATTCAGAAAGACTTAGAACAAATAGTTAAAGCGATTAACCATACGTATAGAATAAATAAATTAAATTTGATATGGAAACAAAAAGAAGCAAATAATAAAAGAACACTTGCAAATCAATTGCGGTGGAGTATCTAAAGTTATATCTTCTTTAGCAGATGATATAGGAGAAAAAGATAAGAAAGAAGAAGCCAAAAAGGAAAAGCCAAAATATAAAATACAAATAGCATCTGAAAAAACAACAAAAAGTAATAGTGAAATATCTGGAGACACTAGTATACAAACTAAATTACATGATGGAAAATTTATGATGGCAATAAGTGATGGAATGGGGTCTGGTCCAAGAGCAAAGAAAAGTAGTTCTACAGTAATTAAAATGTTACAAAGATTATTAACAACTGGATTTGATAAAGATGTATCAATAGGACTAATAAATTCATCAGTAAATTTAAATTCGAACGAAGAAACATATGCAACTATAGATATTTCAGTATTTGATGGAATTACTGGAAATATAGAATTTATAAAAAACGGAGCTTGTCCAACTTTTATAAAAACTAAAAATAAAGTAGAAGTAGTAAAAGCTATTTCACTTCCAGCAGGAATAGTAGATAACATAGATTTAGTAGTGTATGACAAAGATCTAGTTGGTGGAGAAATAGTAATAATGTGCAGTGATGGAATATTAGAATCGAATCAAGAACTTGCAAACAAAGAAATATGGGTAAAAGAATTACTAGAAGGTGTAGAAACACAAGACATTCAAAAGATAGCGGATATTCTATTGCAAGAATCTATAGATAATGGATTTGGAATAGCAAAAGATGATATGACAGTACTAGTTGCAAAAATTGAGAAAATATAAAATTTGTCAAAAAGTATTTACAAAATTTGAAAATATGGTATAATAAAAATAGGAAATGGAGAACCACAAACGTGGTTTGCCAGTGTGATATGTAAAAACACATCTAACTGTCAAGTTTACAGATGTGTTTTTTATTGGTTTATTACTGTTTGCTAATTATTATAACTAAAGCTATAATCAAGGCAAACGCAATGATAGTTACTGATATTAAACCAGTCAATAGTAATTTTATTATTAGCAATAAAGTTGTTTCTATCATACGCCTCACCTCCTTTATGTAGGAGGCAAACCACATCTGCTTATCTCATTCCCTATGAATGTAATTATATAAAATATGGAAATAAAAGTCAATAAAAATTGCCAAAAAAACAATAAAAATAAAATGCACAAATAATTGACAAAAGAGTAAAAAAATTATAAAATATAATACAGTAAAAAGCGTTTGATAAATGGAGATAATTAAAAATTATTTTGTGACACATTTAGAGCTATATAGAAAATCAAAAAAAGTGGGATTACAATCCAATAAGGGTGGCACCGCGGAGAATAAAGAATCTTCGTCCCTGTATACAT
>CAKPJR010000086.1 GCA_934162925.1 uncultured Clostridia bacterium
GAACTACTCTTAGCAAACTCGCTAAACTATTATTTTTCTGTCAGATTATAGATTTTCGATTGTTATTATTGGACGGACCGCAATCCATTGGTTGAAGCTACCTTCAGTGTCGCCATCAATATAAACCACCCACAATGATTCTCTGTCAAGGTCTCCGTTTTCGCCTATGTAACGGATGTTGAACTCCAAGCGGTCAGTATTACGCATAGCTACAACACGCGAAGCCACCCAGTAGTCTGTTCCCACGCTATTTACTCCCCAATATGTCATTCTCACTAAATCTTGTTCAAAATTTGTATCTCCTGTCAATCCTACTCCATTATATGCTGAATTCCATGTTTTTAAGTTTTCAGAGCTATATTTAGCTGTTGTTGTTTCTTTTGATGCTCCTACACTTCTTACTCCACTGTTTGTTGGAAGTCCTTCTAAATTTTTACAATAATTATTTATTATTGTTATTGCACTATTATATGACTCTATTGCCTGTGATAACTTTGTATCTGAATCGGTTGTTCCTTCTGCATATCCTAATCTTAACCCCTCCTTTGCAGTTGGGCTTACTGCTTCTGCTGTTGAACCATTATCATATAAAATAGTCCATCCATCTGCTGTTTTTTGTCCTTCTTTTCCTTTTGGTTCATATATCATCTCTAATTTTTCTGATTTATATGTTGCAACATCACATGTTATTTTATATGCTTTATTATTACATTTTGCATATATGAATCCTTTCGTCCTGTCTTCATTGTATCCTGTTGTTAAAAATTCTACTCCTAATGTTGCTGTTTCATCTACATCTGCTGTTAATGGATCGTCTATGAATGAATTTGAGTTAAATATTCCATTATCACCTGTTAAAATTCTTCCTTTTCCGTCTGCTCCTAGTATATATTTTTCTAAGTCTGATAATGTACTTGGGACTTTTCCATCTCCTTTTTCTTTGTAGTCTATCTTTCCATTTTCTGCTACTGTAAATTTATTTCCTTTTGGACTTGTTACTGTATATGGGGCCTCATCTCCTTCTACGTTCCAGCCTGTCCCTAAGTCTGCTTCTAATTTACTTTTGCTTATTGTTCCTGTTTCTGTTTCATATGCTGCTACCACTGATGACAATAATTGTTCCTTTTCTGCTTCTATTTGAGTATTGCTTGCAGCTTCTTCTGTTGTAGTAAATAGTCCTCCATGCAAAGCTACATTAATTGTTACTCCTACTAATATTAGCATTACAATTATTGTAATTATTAACGCTATTAACGTAATTCCGTCTTTTGTTTTCTCTCATTTTCTTTTCCTCCTTAGTAATAAAAGATTCAACTTATTAATTTATACTATTATATTTTATACATTCTTTTTATTTTAGTCAATATTTTTTAATTTTATTTTTTGCCCTAAACAATAACATTTAATACAAGAAAATTGGCTTTGCTACGCTTTTCTTCTCACCAATTTGAGTTTCCGAATGAAATCAGAAATTTCCTAGTATATAAAATGACCCGACTAAAGTCGGGTTATTTATTGGCTGGGGTGGGAGGATTCGAACCGCCGCATGCCAGAGTCAAAGTCTGGTGCCTTACCGCTTGGCTACACCCCAATATTTATTTTTGATTTTATATGGGGTGGAAGATGGGACTCGAACCCACGGCCTCTGGTGCCACAAACCAGCGCTCTAACCAACTGAGCTACATCCACCATTATTATAAAATCACGATATCTATTTTAATTAATTTTTTATATTTTGTCAATATTTTTTTGCAATTTTTTTATTCTACTCTCGCAAGTATTATTGTTCTTGCTTTAGAATCATCTGTACATGTAGATAATGTAACTTCTATTTTTCCATTTGTATCTCTATTATAGAAGCTTGTGTCTTGTTCAGTAGTTTCAAAAATTTCATATATTGTATATGTTAGTTCTGTGCCAGAGTTATCTTTTATCTTTATCTTATCACCAGTAGATAATTTTTTGTTATTTGAAAAGAATTTTCCATTTCTATAATTATGTCCTACAATGACAACATTCCCTGGTTGATTAAGTTGAGGATTGCTTGGATACAAAACAGCAACTGCAGTATTTAATGATTCTGGTGTAACAGTATCTAATATCGGTTCCTTAACCTTTGTCTTTGATATAGTTATATATCCTAGCACAACAAAACCTTTATAACGTGGCTTTCTCTTTTGTACACTATCACCAGTTGAATTATTCACTTCTTCAGCTGGATTCATTTCTAGTATTTCGTTTGTTGTTTCATTTTTTTCTTCATCATCTTTTTGATTTTCAGAAGCTCTATCTATTTCAGCAAAAGCTTCTATTTTTTCATTTTCATCATTACGTGGTTTTATTATATATTTATATGTTAAAAATCCTAGTCCTGCTAGTATAATTATAATTAATATTACTAAAATTACTGTCAAAAATTTTCCATATCTATTTGCTGTCATAGCCAACACCTCCAATATCCATATATATTTATATTATACCACATAATTACTTTTTTTCATACATTTATTAACAAATTTTTGTTCCTAATTTTTTTCCTCCAATTATATGAAAATGTAAATGTGGAACTTCTTGTCCTCCATCTTCTTTGCAATTTACAACTATTCTAAATCCATTTTCATCAATATTCTCTTCTTTTGCTATTTTATTTATAACAGAATAAATTTTTCCAACTAATATTTCATCTTCTTTTTCTAATTCTGTCACATAGCTTATATGTTTTTTAGGAATTACTAATATATGAATTGGTGCTACTGGATTAATATCTCTAAATGCTAATATTTCATCATCTTCATAAACTTTATTTGAAGGAATTTCTCCTTTTATTATTTTACAAAAAATACAATCTTCCATTTTAGTTTCTCCTTTACTTTTCTAATATTGCCTTTATACGCCTTACTCCTGCTGATGATGCCTCTTCTTTTTTTATCTTAAAATGTCCTAATTCACTTGTATTTTTTACGTGAGGTCCACCACATAATTCTAATGAAACATCACCTATTTTGTATACAGAAACTATATCTCCATATTTATCTATAAACATAGCTTCTGCTCCCATTTTTAATGCATCTTCTTTTTTCATTTCTAATTTTTCTACCGGTATTGCCATTTTTATATATTCATTAACTAGATCTTCTGTTTGTTTTTTCTCTTCATCTGTCATTTTTGCAGGATGCGAAAAGTCAAATCTCATTCTTTCTGCTGTAATATTGCTTCCTTTTTGATGAACATGAGGTCCTAAAACCTTTTTTAGTGCTGCATTTAGAAGATGGGTAGCTGTATGATATTTTGTTTCCATTTCTCCTGTTGATGCAAGTCCTCCTTTGAATTTACCTGTTGAACCTTGTCTAGATTTTTCTTGGTGTTCTGCAAATTTTTGCTTAAATCCTTCTATATCTACTTTTAATCCTAGCTCTCCTGCAAGTTCTTCTGTAAGTTCTATTGGAAATCCAAATGTATCATATAATCTAAATGCTATATCTTTATTTATTGTGTCTCCTTCTATATTCTTTACAACCTTTTCAAATTCCTTTAATCCATGTTCCAAAGTTCTATTAAACTTAATCTTTTCATTTTTTAAAGTTTCTAAAATATCTGCTTTGTTTCTTTCCAATTCACCATAATATTTTGAATACTTATTTATTATTAATTCTGCTAATTGTTGCTCCCAATCACTATTTATATCAATGTTTAATTTTTTTGCATATCTAATTGTTCTTCTAATTAATCTTCTTAAAATATAGCCTTGATCTGTGTTTGATGGTTTTATTCCTGCATCATCACCTGCAATTATTACTATTGCTCTTATATGATCTGCAATTATTCTCATACTTCTTGTATACTCTTCATTTTCGTATTGTAGTCCTGATATTTCTTCTATTTTTTCAATAATTTCTTTCCATACAGAAGATCTATAATTGTCTGTAAGCCCTTCTAGAATTGCGGTTACTCTTTCTACTCCTAGTCCTGTATCAACATTCTTATTTTTTAAAGGTGTAAATGTATTGTTTTCTTCATGGTTGTATTGCATAAATACATTGTTCCAAATTTCTACCCATGTTTCATCCTCTGGATTAAACTTTTCTGGGACTGGCTCTTCACTTCTCCAATAAAATATTTCTGTATCTGGTCCACATGGTCCTAAAAGTTCCATATTAGGCCACCAATTGTTATCTTCTCCTAAATATGCAATTTTATTTTTATTAACTCCTAAACTCTCCCAGATTTCTGCTGATTCTGTATCTGCTGGAACTATATTGTTGCCTTTAAATACTGTTACAGCCAATTTTTCGACTGGTATTTCTAATTCTTTTGTTAAAAATTCAAAGCTCCATGAAATTGATTCTTTTTTAAAATAATCTCCTAAAGACCAATTTCCAAGCATTTCAAAAAATGTATGGTGAGTAGTATCCCCAATTGCATCTAAATCATTTGTTCTAAAACATTTTTGAACATCTGTAAGTCTCTTTCCCTCTGGATGTGGTTCTCCTTTTAAATATGGCACCAATGGTTGCATCCCAGCTGTGTTAAACAAACAAGTTGGATCATTCTCTGGTATTATTGGTGCACTTGGTATTATTTTGTGTCCTTTACTTTCAAAAAATTTTAAATATGTTTCTTTCAAATCTATTGTTTTCATCAAATTCCTCCTATAATATGCCTGTTTATTATTATATAAAGTTTTTTTGATATTTACAAGATATTTATTAAACAAATTGGAATTTGTTTAATTTTTATTAGCTCTATGTTAAACGGATTATAAATTTAAAATGCCTCATTATTTGTCGGA
>CAKPJR010000087.1 GCA_934162925.1 uncultured Clostridia bacterium
CTGCTTGTAAGGCAGATGCTCTACCAGCTGAGCTATGCGCCCATTTCTTAGGACGAAAATAAGTATACTAGATTTTAATTAATCTGTCAATACAAATTTTAAATTTTTTTTAATTTTTTTAGAATTTTAATAAATTAGATTTTGTAGCGGACTATTTTAGGGAAAAAGGGGCCTTTCCCTTTTTTCCCTCAAATCTTAGTATGATATTCCATATAATTTTTGCATAATAAAGCTATTTACATCAAAAGTGTCATGTGTTTCTGGTTCTCCATAATTAACACCTATAGTGTCTACTGTGATTGATTTTATTACTGGTGGATTTACTGGTTTTGTTGTTGTTGTAGTTTCTCCACTGTTCTCATCTGTTTCAACTGTTGTTTCTAATTTAGTAATTTCATCAACTATTTCCATTCCCTCTGTTACTTTTCCAAAAGCTGTATAGTAACCATCTAGTGCACTTTCATCTTGTGCCATTATAAAGAATTGTGCATATCCTGAGTTGTACCCTTCCTTAGTTAGTTTAGAGTCAATAGATGAATAAGCTGTATAATCCATTCTCGCTAGTCCTAATGTTCCTCTTTCAAATTTTAATTTATTATCATAATCATTAGCAGTGAATTCTCCATTTATGCTTAATTCTGTTGTCCCTGTTCCATCTCCTGCTGTGTCTCCACCTTGTATCAAACTTTCTTCTACTCTATGAAATGTTAATCCGTTATAGTATCCCTCATTAATTAGCTTTATAAAGTTTTTTACTGTATTTGGGGCTTCATCTGGGTAAAGTTCCATTTTTATTGTTCCATATCCTTCTATCTCCATAGATACTATTGGTCTCTCTAGTTTATAATTTGCTTTTTGGTAATATCCATAAGCCAAGAAGCCTCCTAAGATTAATACAAATACTAATGCAATAATGCTTAACGCTAATTTTTTATTTTTCATTTTACTCTTCCTCCCTTATCTATTCATTTATTTCTTTTAGTGTTTGCGATTCACTATTTAATAGTTCTATCATATTTAATCCTGCTTGTCTACTTGTTTCTACCCATATTCCTGTAAGTTCTGTACCATTGTCTGTGAATTTGCTATGTGTAGTCCAATCGTCTCCAATATATGTTTCGTCTGTCGTTATTCTGGAATTTCCTTTTACAAATTTTATTTGGTTATCGGAATTATAAACAAATCTTGGTATCCACAGATATGTTGTTCCTGATATTTCTATGTATGCCCATTTATCAGAACTTTGTTCATAATTATAATTTTCTATATTTAAATTAGTATTAGGTTTATTAGTTAAAGTAATTACAATTTGTTCTTGCCAAGTATTTTTTATATCTGTGTTATCTTGTAGTTTGAATGTATAATTTCCTGACTTTGATATATTTGCAGTATATACTTTTTCTTTTTCTGTATAATTAGTTATTGTCTTCCAGTTTCTATTATCTCCTTCTGAATCAGTTTCTGCAAAGCTTAGTGTTCCATTATTTATACTTATGTTGCTAATTGATACTGTTGAATTTAGGCCATCAACTGATATTTCCAAATTAAATGTTAAGTTTCTTTCTACACTTTCATTATAAATTAAAGTTTGTCCATTAGGTAGTTTATACTGAGTATAATATTTCTTTCCGCCATATTCTACACCACTTATGCTTATTACTTCTCTTGTTTCAAAATTAACTAAAACATCATCTTCTATATCTGCTATATCTAACTGTAGTTCTAAATTCTCTCTGGAAATGTATTTAAATTTATTTTTATATTCATCAGTGTTACTTTGTATCTCTCCATTTGTGTACGCTAGGTCTATTATGTTTTTTTTAGTTTCATCTGTTGTGATTTCTTCTCCTATATTTTCTATATTGTTTTCTTCTACCAATTCATCTACTTTTGTTTGTATTAATTGCATTTGTGCAACAAATTTTGTAACCTCTGTATTTTTATATGTATTTATTCCTGAATATGTGGCTACAGAGACTAATATTAACATTAGTATAACTGTTATTATTAAAGCTACTAGGGTAATACCTTTATTATTCTTCAATTTTATCAACCTTACACCTCTTAAACCATTAAATTATCAAACATAAATTGTTCTTGCATTCTTCTTAAAGATTGTTTTATAGTTCTAGCTCTTACTTCGCCAATTCCTTCAACCTCATCTAATTTATCTACATCAGCAAGTAATATATGTTGGAATGACTTAAACGTTTTTACTAAATTTGTAACAATGTTGCTTGGCATTCTAGGAATTTTGTTTAATATTCTATATCCTCTTGGATATACTGCAACCTCTTCATAATTATCAAACTGCTCATATCCTAAAGCTTTAGCTATTGTATCTGATTTTATAAATTCTTCTTGAGAGATGCTTTTAATATTTTCTAAGATCTTTTCTGCAACTAATCTCCTACTTGGAGCTATATAATCTTTAACTATAAGTAATTCTTCTTGTGGTAGATCTTCTATTAATTCTTCTAACTGCATTTTAACTAGAATACCATCTTCTCCGAAGTTCATATATAGAACGTTTTACTTGTTCTGCAACTCTCATTACCATTTCTGCTCTTTGCAAGCAAGTAATAACATTATCTAATGTTACAATATCGTTAAATTCATATTCATTAAGAACTTTAAGCTTTGAATCAAATACTCTTTTGTAATTTTCTAAAGTTTGTAATGCTTGGTTTGCTTTAGAAATTATTTTACTTGTATCTTCTATTGTGTATCTAAAATCTCCTTTAAATACTGTTATTATATTTCTCCTTTGAGAAATACTAATTACTAATTCTCCTGTTTGCTTTGCTGTACGTTCTGCAGTCCTATGCCTTGTTCCTGTTTCCTCTGTTGTTATTTTAGAAGATGGTATTATTTGAGTATTAGCAAGTAATATTCTTTTTAGGTCTTTACTTAAAATAATTGCTCCATCCATTTTTGCAAGTTCATATAATCTTGCAGGCGTATACTCTTCATCTATTTTGAAACCACCATCTGAGATGTCCATTATTTCTTTTGAATCCCCTATTATTATTAATGCACCAGTTTTTGCTTTTAGTATATTGTCTAATCCTTCTCTAAATTTTGTTCCTGGAGCTATTATCTTTAATATATTTACTAATATATCCTCTTTTTTTACTGTTTCTGCCACTCTTCTACCCTCACTTGTTTCAAATTTATTTTCTTAGTCCAGCTGCTCTCATTGCGTCTATAATATTTTGCACACCTATTATATCTAATTTGTAATTATCTTTCAATAGTTTTTTATTGCTTTCAGGAATTATGCATTTTTTAAATCCAAGTTTTTCTGCTTCTTTTAGCCTTTTTTCTATCTGATTAACACTTCTTACTTCTCCTGTTAAGCCTACTTCTCCTATAGCAATTGTATCATTTGGTATCGGGATATTTTTAAAACTTGAGCTTGCTGCAAGAATTATTCCTAAATCTAGCGCTGGTTCATTTATTTTTATTCCACCAACTATATTTAAGTAAACATCTTGATTTCCAAGTGGTAATGAAGCTCTTTTTTCTAGTACAGCAATTAAAAGTGTTAGTCTGTTATAATCTATTCCATTTGCAGTTCTTCTTGGCATTCCAAACACACTTGTGGATGTTAATGCTTGAAGTTCTACAAGTATTGGTCTTGTTCCTTCAATGCTTGCTACAACAATTGATCCTGCAACATTTTCGTTTTTTTCTGATAATAGTATTGATGAAGGATTATTAATCTCGCACATTCCTATATCTTGCATTTCAAACATTCCTATTTCGTTTGTAGAACCAAATCTATTTTTTACACCTCTTAAAATTCTATATGCAAAGTATCGTTCTCCTTCTAAGTATAAAACAGTATCTACCATATGTTCCAAAACTCTTGGCCCGGCTATGTTTCCATCCTTAGTAACATGTCCTATAATTATTGTTGTAATTTCTTCTTGCTTACACATTTTCATTATTCTAGAAGTAATTTCTCTTACTTGGCTAACACTTCCTGGTCCTGCTGTTATATCATCTGAATACATTGTTTGTATAGAATCTATTATTACAAGTTTTGGATTTGTTTTTAAAATTGCATCTTCTATTACATCTATGTCTGTTTCTCCTAAAAATACAATATCATCATTTTTTATATTTAATCTATCTGCTCTTAGTTTTATTTGATCTATTGATTCTTCCCCCGAAACGTATAGAACTTGTCCTTCTCCTTTAATTTTATCACAAATCTGTAAAATCAAAGTAGACTTTCCAATTCCGGGTTCACCACCAAGCAAAGTTAAAGAACCTTTTACAAGGCCTCCTCCTAGCACTCTATCTAGTTCTTCAAACCCTGTTTTAGTTCTTATAATATCTTGTTTTTTTACATCATTTAATTTTGTTGGTGTTGCTGTTTTTTTATTAGATTGTTTTCCACCTGGTTTTAAATTAACCTTTTCCTCATAACAAGTATTCCATTCATTACAAGCAGGGCATTTTCCAAACCATTTTGAAGATTCATTCCCGCAATTACTGCAAACAAAAACTGTGTTAGATTTAGCCATCTTTCTCTCCTTCAATTAAAATATTCATCCTCTTCCCATTTTAATGGGTTATTTTCTATATATTCAACAATTTTGTAATATTCTTTTTCATTTCTAATAATATGCTCATAATAATTTCTTTGCCAGATTGAATAACCTATTTGCCTACTCGTTGCACTCTTTATTCCTTTTATAATTGCACCTATTGT
>CAKPJR010000088.1 GCA_934162925.1 uncultured Clostridia bacterium
TTATATATTTCTTTGTATAAAGATGTTAAATTATATATTCTTCCAAAATATTTAATAAATTCTAAATTAGCAACATCCTTTGAATATGTTTTATTTGTTTTTACATCTCTATAATAAAGAGTTTTTTGAGCCTTCTCAAAAAGAACATGACCGTTAGGCGACTCGATTTTATTAGAAGAAGTTACATATAAATAATTATTTGGAATAGATATATTAATGCTCTTTGATCTTCTTCCAAGCTCAACAACATATTCGCATTTTTCATCATTAATATTAAAATACCAACAATTTGCAAAATCATTTATTTCAATCTCAAAAGAATAATTCATTGTAACATTGTGTATTATTAAAACAGGCTTAGTTGTATTAAAAAAGTCTTTGCCATATTGTTTAATATAGTTTTTTTTGTCTTCATCTGAAATATCCCAATACACAAAAAGCGTCTTTGGAGTTTGCGCTAAAACCTTTACAATTGTTTGATTATATCTATAAGGCAAATCATAATATTCTAATAAATTAATTTTAGAAGTTGATAATTTTTTTGTACTTTTTTTAGATGTACTTTTTTTTGATAATGCTTTTTTAGAGTTCACTTTAGCAGATGCTTTTTTACTAGGAGCTTTTTTGGAAGTTTTTGAAACAGTAGCATCAGTAGACTTTGCTGACTTTTTAGAAACAGTTTTTGTTGTAGGCTTTTCTTTAGCTACTGATTTTAAATTTGATTTTTTTTGAATTTTAGAAGTTTCTTTAGAAACTAAATCTTTATTGCTTTTTTTAGAAGCTTCTTTTGTAGCCTTTGGCATTAAAATTCCTCCTTAGTAAAATAAAATATTATTATATATAATATATCAAAAAATATATAAATTCAATACTAAAAAAAATAAAATAAAATTTTTTTGCAAATATTGTAAATATCTGTTTACTTTTATCAAAAATTCTTATACAATATATTTGTATATTGAATTCAAACAAATGAAAAAAATGAAAGGGGCGGAAGGCTCATGAAAATACTTATGCTTACCTGGGAATACCCACCAAGAATTGTTGGAGGAATTGCTAGAGTAGTAAATGATCTATCAAAAAGATTAATAAAAGATGGACATGAAGTTTATGTTGTTACATATAAAGAAGGAAATGCGCCATACTATGAAAATGATAAAGGAGTTCATGTATATAGAGTAGATAACTATATGATAAACCCTAATAATTTTATAGATTGGATAATGCAACTTAATTTTAATATGATAGCAAAAGTAAATGAATTAATAGCAAAAGGAGAAAAATTTGATGTTATTCATGCTCATGATTGGCTAGTAGCATATGCTGCAAAAACATTAAAAAATTCTTATGATTTGCCATTAGTTAGTACAATACATGCAACTGAGAGTGGACGTAATGGAGGAATTCACGATGAAGTACAAAGATACATAAACGATACAGAATGGATGCTTACTTACGAATCTTCAGAAGTTATTGTAAATAGTAAATATATGAAAAATGAATTGCAAAGGCTATTTGGACTTCCATATGAAAAAATAAATGTAGTTGCAAACGGAATAAATAGTACAGCATATAGTGGAGTAGAAAAAGACTACGATTTTAGAAGACAATATGCAGCAGACAATGAAAAAATAATTTTATTTATGGGCAGACTAGTTTATGAAAAAGGAGTACAACATTTAATATCTGCAATGCCAAAAATACTAGCAAATTACCATGATGCTAAACTTGTAATAGCAGGAAAAGGTGGAATGTTAGATGAATTAAAGGCACAAGTTGAAGCAATGGGGCTAGGACAAAAAGTATATTTTACAGGTTATTTAAATGCAAAACAAGTTTCAAAAATGTATAAATGTGCTGATATATCAGTGTTTCCAAGTACATATGAACCATTTGGAATAGTAGCATTAGAAGCAATGCTTGCAGGAGTGCCTACAGTTGTATCAGATGTTGGAGGACTTAACGAAATAGTAGAGCATGGAGTAGATGGAATGAAATCTTATGCAGGTAATCCAAATTCACTTGCAGATTCAATACTTGCATTATTATTTGACCATCAACTATGTGATAATATTTCTAAAAAAGCAAAAGCAAAAGTAAAAAATGAATATAGCTGGACAAAAATAGCACAAGATACTCATTTTATATATCAAAAAGCTATTTGCCAAACAATGGCAGAACGCCAAGCACACCAAATAGCACAGGAAAAGGCAAAGAAAGAGAAAAAAATAAAATCAGTAGAAACAGAAATTACAAATTTAATTTCGTTTAATAAAAAACGCCAAGCATACGCATAAAGTAATAGACAAATGAAAAACTTCGTATTACGTTGTCAAACTTCATAAAAATTTTTTCAATGTACAACAGTACAATTTCAAAAATTTTTATTCGTTTTCCTAGTACTACTTGTTTTTGATTTGTCTTAATTAATATATGATTATTTAATAACAGAATTTAAATAGAAAAGCAAGGAGGAAGAAAATGTACGTTTATGATGAGGCTAACAATCTAGCAAAAGCAATACAAGAGAGTAAAGAATACAAAGAATATAAGCAAGTGAAAGGAGAAATAGCAAAAATACCTGAATTGAAATCTAAAATAGAAGATTTTGAAAAAATTAGATATGAAGTTCAAGTTATGTCATTTCAAGGACAAAAAGAAGATAGTGAAAAAATGAAAAAATTACAAGAAATGTATGACATTCTTAATAAAGAAGCAAAAATAAAAGAATACTTCGATATAGAAGTAAGATTTAATATTATGCTTGCAGATGTTAACAAAATTATAAGTGAATCTGTAAAAGAATTATTATAAATATTAACTGTAGTGGCGGGCCCTGTGTCCGCCAAAAAAATTGTATTTGTGTGCAAATTACAATTAAATAAAAAACACAAAACATATTGACAACCAAACAATATTTTGGTAAAATGTAAAAACATAAAGGAGGTAAAAAATGGAAAACTATAAGGATGAAATTTTAGAAATTGAAGTCGGACCTAATGGAGAATTTGATGAAGAAACAGCAAAATTTGTGATAGAAAAATGTCAAGAAGCAAGAAATGAGAATATTTGGTATACGCAAGAAGAAGTGATAAAAGCATTAGATGAGCTAGAAGAAAAGAACAAGAAATGCATAAAATCATTTATACTAAAAGAGCAAAAGTAGAACTGCAAAATTTATACAATTATATTTATTTTAATCTAGCAAATCCTCTTGCGGCAAAAAAGTTTAAAAACAATATTATAAAATCAATTTCTAATCTAGAATATTTTCCATATATGGGAAAGAAACTTTTTAATTCAAATTTTAGATATTTAATTTTTAAAAACTATTTAATTTTTTATTCAGTAAGTAATCAAAATGTTGAGATCCAACGAATAATCCATAAAAGTCAAAACTTAAAAATATGATTAATAAATAAATTTAAGTATACAAAAATAAAGAAATATGCTATACTTTTAACGGAAAATAAAATTACATAAGAATTAATGGTAAAAAACAAAAGAGGTATTATATGGAAAATATTATTTATATTATTTTGCTAAGTGTGGCAATAGTTTTGTTTAAAGTTATTTTTAAGATAAACTTAAAAAAAGCAAAAGAATTAAATGAAAATAAAGAATTAGAAAAAATTACAGATAAGTTTCCAGAAAATGTAGAAGTAGCAAAAGAAATGTTAGAAATGCTTGATAACAAAAGGGTAAAAATAGAAGAAGCAAAAGATACTAAAACTAGTTTATATATTGCTATTACAAACAAAATATCTATTGCAGACATGAAAAATAATTATGCAAGACTTCAAACAATTGCACATGAATGCATACATTCTTGCCAAGATAGAACATTACTCTTGTTTAACTTTATTTTTTCAAATATCAGCATATTATACTTTTTAATAGTAAGTATACTTACTATATTAAAAGTAATAAATAATCAAATGCTACAAGTTGCAATACTAATGCTTATTATGATTATTCAATTTAGCGTAAGAAGCTTTTTAGAAATAGATGCAATGACAAGAGCAAGATTCTTAGCAAAAGAATATATGGAAAAGAAAAAGCTATGTAGTGAAAAAGAACAAAAAAAATTATTGAAAGAATATAAAAAAATAAATAAAATAGGAATTCCATTTGTAATAGATAATTTATTAACAACAGCATTTGCTAGAGTTCTTATCTATTGCATAATTTCAATAATTTGGTAAAAAAATGAAATTTTACACGAAGAGTGAGGTGCAAGGTGTGAGGTGAGAAGTGTGAAGAAGATGGAATGACCTACGAAGCCTTAACCCTGAGAATCCCACCTTCCACTTCTAATTTCTCATATACATAAAAAAGGAGGAAAAATTTGCTTAAAAAAATATGGCTACATTTTAAATTAATAACAAAACATAGATGGATAGTATTTAAATTATGTACAAAGGTTGAGCTTCCATGGAGAGGACTTGTACATGATTTATCAAAATACGGACCAACAGAATTTTGGGAAAGTGCAAAATATTATGTAGGGTATAAAAGTCCAATACAAGTAGCAAGAGAAAAAAGAGAGTATTCTGCAGCTTGGTTACATCACAAAGGACATAATAAGCATCATGAAGAATATTGGTATGACTTTAATGCACCCGTAAAAGCACCAGTTATACCATATAAATATACAATAGAA
>CAKPJR010000089.1 GCA_934162925.1 uncultured Clostridia bacterium
GTATAGAACAATTCCAGGCTTAGAAAATGTTGAATTTACAAGACCAGCATATGCAATAGAATATGATGCGATTGATCCGACTCAATTAAAATTATCATTAGAATTAAAAAATATAAAAGGAATGTTTTTAGCGGGACAAACAAATGGTACATCAGGATATGAAGAAGCTGCTGCACAAGGTATAATTGCAGGAATTAATGCAAGCTTACAGCTAGAAGGAAAAGAACCAATCATATTACATAGATCAGATGCATATATTGGAGTTTTAATTGATGATATAGTAACAAAGGGAACAAACGAACCATATAGAATGATGACATCGAGAGCAGAATATAGATTATTGTTAAGACAAGATAATGCAGATTTAAGATTAACTCCAATAGGCCATGAAATAGGGCTTATTTCAGATGAAAGATATAACAAGTTCTTAGAAAAAAAACAAAATATTGAAAAGGAAATTGAAAGAATAAATAAATTAACAATAAAACCAACAAAAGAAGTAAATGAATTTTTGGAAAAAAACAATTCTACTCCTATAAATACGGGAGTGAAATTAGTAGAATTGTTAAAAAGGTCAGAACTTAATTATAATCAATTAAGAGAAATTGATTCAGAAAGACCAAAACTAACAAAACAAGAAGCAGAACAAGTTGAAATACAAGTAAAATATGAAGGGTATATAAAGTTACAATTAGCCCAAGTTGAAAAATTTAAAAAGCTTGAAAACAAGCGACTTCCAGAAGATTTTGATTATAGTAATTTAAAGGGAATTAGCTTAGAAGCAAGGCAAAAATTAAATCAATTTAAGCCAATTTCAATTGGACAGGCATCAAGAATTTCGGGAATTTCACCAGCAGACATAAGCGTTTTACTTATATATTTAGAACAATTAAAAAGAAAATAAATTTTAATAAATGGGTCGCGTTTTGAAACGGCCCAATTATATTAAGAGGAGAAAAAATGAAAGAAGAAGAATTTAATAAAAAGATGAAAGAAAGTTTAAAAGAATTAAATATAGAAATATCAGAAAAACAATTAAATCAATTTTATAATTATATGAATATTTTAATTGAATGGAATAAAGTTATGAATTTAACAAATATAACAGAACCAGAAGAAATAATTCAGAAACATTTTGTTGATTCTTTAACTGTTTTAAAAAGTATAAAAGAAAATGCCTCTATTATAGATGTTGGGACAGGAGCTGGATTCCCTGGAATACCAATAAAAATAGCCTTTCCAGAAACAAGGATAACATTATTAGATTCACTAAATAAAAGAATTAAATTTTTAGAAGAAGTTATAAATAAGTTAGAATTAAAAAATATAGAAACAATACATGGAAGAGCAGAAGAAGTAGCACATAACAAAAACTATAGAGAAAAATATGATATCGCAATTGCAAGAGCAGTAGCTCCGTTAAACGTTCTAAGTGAATATCTATTACCTTTTGTTAAAATAGGTGGATATGCTATATGCATGAAAGGGGCAAAAGGAAAAGAAGAAGCAGTAGAAGGAAAAAATGCAATAAAAGTTCTTGGAGCAGAAATTACAAATAGTAGAGAATTTAATTTACCAAATACAGAAATGGCAAGAATAATTATAGAAATAGAAAAAATAAAAAATACAGAAAAAAAATATCCAAGAAAGGCAGGAACACCTACAAAAATGCCATTATAATCTGTTCCACAATTAACTAATACGTGAAACAGTTGAAACTCTAAGAATTTTTCTGTCAGACAACATGAAAAAATAGAACAAAATTCGACAAAAATAAAATTAAAAATATTTAAAAAACTCATTGACATATTGATAATATTTTAATATTATTAATAAGCAGTGAGTTTTTTATATAATAGGAAAGTAGAATTTTTTTATTACATAAAAGCTGCAATCGCTGTGGCCCATGGGCTTTTATTGTTTTTTATAATAAAAAGTTATGCAACTTTCCTATTATAGAAAATTACGTTGGAATATAGATGGGAAAAAAAGAAAAGTGTGTCAAAGCTATTTTTCTTAGGAGGAGTAAAATGAGTAAAATAATCGCAGTAGTAAATCAAAAAGGTGGAGTTGGAAAGACTACAACAGCAGTAAATGTAAGCACAATATTAGCAAAAAAGGGAAAAAAAGTTTTGCTAATAGATTCAGATCCTCAGGGAAATGCAACAAGTGGAGTGGGGATAGATAAAAATACAGAAAAGTCTATTTATGATGTTATAATTAATGATGTAGAAATCAATGAAGCAATTGTACAAAGTCCTATAAAAAATTTATATGTATGTCCTTCTAATATAAATTTAGCAGGTGCAGAAGTAGAACTTGTACCAATGATGTCAAGAGAACAAAAATTAAAAGAAAAATTAGAAAAAGTAGAAAATGATTTTCATTATATAATAATAGATTGTCCTCCATCATTAGGATTACTTACTATAAATGCATTTACAGCATCAAATTCGTTATTAATACCAATACAATGTGAGTATTATGCATTAGAAGGAGTAGGACAACTTATAAATACTGTTAATTTGGTTAGAAAACAACTTAATAAAACTTTGTACATAGAAGGAGTAGTGCTTACTATGAATGATGCAAGAACAAATCTTTCTAATCAAGTAATTAAAGAAGTAAAAACATACTTTAAAGATAATGTCTATAAGACAATAATACCTAGAAATGTTAAATTAAGTGAGGCACCAAGTTTTGGAATGCCAATTACTGTATATGCACCAAAATCAAAAGGCGCAAGGTGTTATGAAAAATTAACTAATGAAATAATAAAAGGTACTAGAAAATAAAAAACAAAAATTTAATTAAGGAGTGATTACAAAATGACAAAAAATACAGGACTAGGAAAAGGCTTAGATGCTTTGTTAGTAAGCAATATAATAGAAGAAGAAAAGGTTCAAGATGGCGAAGTTGTTCAAAAATTAAAAATAATAGATGTAGAACCAAATAGAGAACAACCTAGAAGAAATTTTGATGAAGAAGCTTTAGAAGAATTATCAAATTCTATAAAAGAATATGGAGTTATACAACCAATAATTGTTACAAAAGAGGATAATTACTATAAAATAGTTGCGGGAGAAAGAAGATGGAGGGCTTCTAAGAAGGCTGGATTAGATGAAATACCTGCAATAGTAAGAGATTATGATAAACAAAAAAATAGTGAAATAGCATTAATAGAAAATATTCAAAGAGAAGACCTAAATCCAATAGAAAAAGCAACTGCAATAAGAGAACTTTTAGATACATACAGTCTGACACAACAACAATTAGCAGATAAATTAGGAATTAGTAGAAGTGGACTTGCAAATACCGTAAGAATACTTAATTTAGATGATAGAGTAATAGAACTAGTTAAAGATGGAAAAATAACAGAAGGCCACTGCAAGGCTTTACTTGCAATTAATGATCCAGAAAAACAATACGAAGCAGCTAAGTATATAATAGAAAGTGGAGATAGTGTAAGAGAAGTAGAAAAACAAATGAGAATAAAAAAGAAAACAAATCCTAAAGTAAAAAATAGATATCAACCTATTTATCAAGAAATAGAAGATTCTTTTAGAAGTTTCTTTGGAACAAAAGTAAAATTAGAAGCTAAAGAAAGAAGTGGAAAAATTATAATTCAATATTCTTCAAATGAAGATTTGGATAGAATATTAAATATAATAAAATAATTTATTGTTATAAGAGGTTTTCTTGAGGAGTTTAGATAGGAGGTTACGAATGATAATAAATTTTTTAAAAACAGAAACATTTTTGATGATTGTTGCAGGGATGAACATATTATTACTTATTTTGTATTTTTGTAACATATTAAAATTAAAAAAAATAAATAAAAATTATAAAACATTTATGAAAAAAATAGGTAATGGTAATAATATAGATGAGATGCTAAAAAATTATATAAATAAAGTAGATGAAGTTAGCGATAAGAACGAAGAAATTGTTAACTATTGTAAAACGATCGATAATAGAATTTCATTATGCATAAAGAAAGTAGGAATGGTTAGATACAGTGCTTTTAAAGATACTGGAAGTGATTTAAGTTTTGCTTTAACTCTATTAAATGATAAGAATGATGGAGTAATTTTAAATGGAATATATTCAAGGGAAATGTCTAATATTTATGCAAAACAAGTAATAGATGGAAAATGCAGTAATAAACTATCTGAAGAAGAAAGACAAGCGTTAGAAATAGCAATAAATCGTTAATGTAGAGCATATTAATTTTTTGGAGAGATACTTATAAATTATCCGTATAAACTAGAAAATAAATCTTGACAATTAATAATTTGCGTGTTAAACTATTAGTTGTCACTTATATGGAGAGGTGGTCGAGTTGGTTTATGGCACCAGTCTTGAAAATTGGCGTAGGTTTGTAGCCTACCGTGGGTTCGAATCCCACCCTCTCCGCCAAACTTACTGTAAGTAAGAGACAAAAAAGAGTGAATAATGAAAAGTATAAGAATTAGTTTATTGAAATAAAAAAGCAAGTATGTACTCTTCATTATTCACTTTTGAATAGTAAATATTAATTAAATATGGAGACGTACCCAAGTGGTTGAAGGGGGCAGTTTGCTAAACTGCTAGGGTTCGTAAGGGCCGCGGAGGTTCA
>CAKPJR010000090.1 GCA_934162925.1 uncultured Clostridia bacterium
TTAAACGAAATGTTCTGTTTCGTTTAATTTTTTGTTAAAATTTCTAAAATTTGAGGATAAATTTCTTCTGCATTATTATTCCAATTGTCAGCTATTTTTTTAGCTTGTTCTCTTGTTCCGGCATAAACTTGAACTTCAAAAAGAGTTTGATTGTTTTCTACTATTTTGCATTTTACACTGTATTCATTTTCATTATGAGGAATAAAATCACTTGTAATAGAAGTTTCATTTTGTATTTCTCCCAGAGTTTCTTTAAAACTATTGTCTACTCTAAATTTAGCAATTCCAGGGATTATATCAGAAACTAATTCTAAAGCCTGCTTGCCAGCATCTGTAAGCTTATACAAGTTTTCCCCATCTTGTTCAAACATTGCTATATATTGATTTTCTAATAGATCTAATAAGAATTGTTGAAAATAAAAATAGTTCATATTATCAATAGAAATTACTAACTTTAAAAGAGCATCATTGCTAATAGGCTTTGATACTTTATCTAATATATATAAAATTAAAGCTTTTTTTTCTGCTAAAGTTTCACTGTCTGATGCTAGTTTCATAATAAATACCTTCTTTTAATTGTTTAACGTAAAGCAAATTATATCATATATATATATAATTGACAATAAAAAACAAGGCAAAAAATATAACTTGCAAAAATTATGTAAACGTGGTATAATAATAAACGATTATTGTAAAAAAGGTGATAAAATGAAAAGAAATATTATAATTAATGAATTTGATAATCCAGCTAGAAATTTTGGTGCAATATTAAAAGATTTAGAACAGATTTCTGAAAAAAGAGGTATACCTGTTCAAGAAGCAATAAGATTATTTATATTTGATTTACAAAACTTAACTAAAGAAGACTACCAAAAAAATATAAATGAGATTAGTATAAATGGTGGAATTTCTTCTAATTTGAAAAATAATTTAATTACATATTTAAACAAAGCCAAAAAGAGATATAATCAACTAGAAAGGAAAACAGGAGAAAGAAAAAAACGAGACACAAAAAAACAGGAATTAGAAGAAATCTGGTCAGTAGTAGAAGATGAAATAGTATCTGGTAAAAAAGGAAAAGCAAGAAGAGATTCTATAAAAGAGTTAAGTTTAAAAATAAGTGAAGGAACTGTATATACAGAATTAACAAAGCCTCAAAAAAGTTATGTACTAAAAAAATTAAGAGAGCTAGAAAGAGAAGAGGATAAAAGAAAAGAAAAAGATGAACAAGATAGAGAAAGAGAAATAAGCAAAAAATGGGGAGCAATAGTAGAAACAGTTGAAAGAGAAGCAAGAAAAACTGGGAAAAATAAATTAGAGATATGGGATACGATTGCTGAATCTATTTTAGGTGAAGAAGGCGAAATGAAGCTAAATATAAATGTACCAGAAACGATGAAACCTAAGATAAGCTCGTTAATAGAAGAGCAAGAAAAAATAGAAGGTGTAGAATATTTTGAAGACGTAAAAAATTACACTCAAAATTTTGAATTTTTAACAGGATTCAGAGGAATAACTTTTGCTGCACATGGACATAGAAAGTTTTCTAAACCAGAATATTCAAGGATGTTTGAAAGTTTAATAGCAAAATTAAGAAAAAGTGAAAGTGTAGAATATTCGGAAACAGAAGAAAAATTTTTAAAAAGAGTTTTATCAAAAAAACTAGTAAATACATACTATGGAAAGAAAATTGTAGAAGAAAGAATAGACAAAATAGAAAAAGATAATACTAAAAATATAAGAAGATCATTTACAAGATAGAAACAGCGTATTAGAGGACAAAGCCAATATAGACTTTGTCCTTTTTTGTCGATGAAAAAAACTTTACATTTATAAAAAAATGTATTAATATAAATATATCAAAATTGCATTCTAGCAATTTTAAAAAAATTTAATTCTTAAAAAGTTTATATCTTTTTAAAATCCAAATTTAAAAATTTAATATTAAGAGGTGATGCCTAGCTGATTAGTTATACAAAGCGTAGTGTTTTTGTCATTTCTTTAATTATAACAATACTAATTTTTATAATAACAGAATTTTCCTATATAAAGGTGCAGGCAATATACATTAACATTAAAAATAAAAAAACGGAAAGTAGTTTAGAAGAAGAAATGACAAGTAAAACAAAAGAAGAAATACAACCTAAAAATTATATAGAGGATAAAAAAGAACCAGTAGAAGAAATTTGGCAGATAGAAATACCAAAAATTGATTTAATTGCACCAATTTCAGAAGGGACTAGTCAAGAAGTAATGCTTGAATATGTGGGACATTTTGAAAATACAAATATGTTTAATGGAAATGTTGGACTTGCTGCACACAATAGAGGTTATCCAATAAACTATTTTGCAAAATTAAAGGAACTAGAGATAAATGATGAGATAATATACAAAACAACATATGGTATAAAAAAATATAAAATTATTTTAACTACAATTATTCAAGATACAGATTGGAGTTATTTACAGGAAACAAAAGAGAATAAAATAACGTTAATAACATGTGTAGAAAATAAGCCTACTCAAAGGCGTTGTATTCAAGGAATAGAAATTAAGGAGGAATTTTAATGAGAAAAAAATTAATATCAATAATAAGTATAATAATTATTTTAGTAGGGCTAGTACCAATATCAAGTAAGGCAGTGGTGCCAATAGATACAGCATATATATATGCAAACAAAAAAACAGATGGACTATTAATGTGGAAAGGATTAAGAATACATACACATTTGGCTGTATATAAAAAAGATGGAAAAGAATATCCAGCATATTGTATGGATAGAGAATTGCCAGGAGTAGAAATTGGAAAATCACAAACAGTAGATGTAAAAAAATTAATGAACAATGTAATGGTATGGAGAGCTATAATAAATGGGTATCCATATAAGAGTATTTCTGAATTAGGATGTAATACAGAAGAAGAAGCATATTTAGCAACAAAACAAGCCGTTTACTGTATGCTTACAAATAGAGATGTAAATGAATACTCTGCAATAGGAGAAGCGGGAGAAAGAACACTAAATGCATTAAAAACGATTGTTAATAATGCACGAAATTCAAATCAAACGAAAGTAAGCTCAGAGTTAACAGTAAATGAAGAAGAGAAATTGTGGAAAATTGATAATTTAGATGATAAATATATTTCTAAAACATTTAAAGCAACTGCAAATACTACAATGAGTAAATATACAGTAAATGTTAAAAATTTAAGTATAAAAGGGGCTAAAGTAGTAGATGAAAAAAATAATGAAAAAACAGAATTCAAAAGTTCAGAAAAATTTAAAATACTTATTCCAATTCAAGAAATAAAACAAGATGGAAACTTTATAATTAATGTATCTGCACAAGTTGCTACAAAGCCAGTATTTTATGGAGAAAGTAGAGATAGTGGACTTCAAAGTTATGCACTAACAGGATATACATATGAAGAAGGAAATGGAAGTAAAAAAGTGTATTATACAAAAAATGAAACAAAAATAATAATTACAAAAACAGATAACAAAACAGGTAAAAAGTTAGAAGGAGTTGAATTTGAATTATTAGATAAAAACCAGAATAAAATTTATACAGAAATTACTACGAACAAAGATGGAATAGCAATAATAGATAATTTATTACCTGGAATATATTATATTAAAGAAACTAAAACTTTAGAGGGATACCAGTTATATAGTAAATTAATAAAGGTAGAATTAGAACTTAACGAAGAAACAACAGTAAATGTAATTAATTCAGAACAAGAACCAGAAGTTTATAAAGAAGAGAAAAAAACAGAATTAGCAGTAAAAGAAGAAAAAAGCAGTATTAAAATAAAAGAAAATGTTCAAAAATTACCTAAAACTGGAATGTAGAAACTCACATCTTCCTTGACATTACTTGAAGTAACATATATAATATTTGATGTAAAATAACATAAAAAAATAGAAGGGAAGAGTGAATTTATTAAATGTCACGAATTATAGTATTAGCAATACTAATATTAATAAATGCATTTTTTGCGGCTACAGAAATTGCATTTATATCAATTAATGACGCAAAAATAGAAAAACAAGCAAAAGAAGGAAATAAAAAAGCAAAGCAAATAAAGAAGATGTTAAGAGAACCAAGTAGATTTTTGGCAACAATACAAATAGGAATTACTCTTGCGGGTTTCTTATCAAGTGCATTTGCAGCAGATGCATTTGCTGACGATTTAGCACCAATGCTACAAAACTTAATACCTTTAGGATTAATGGCATGGAGAAATATCTCAATAATTTTAATTACAATCATACTTTCATATTTTTCATTAATATTTGGAGAATTAGTACCAAAAAGACTTGCAATGAGAAACAGTGAAAAGATAGCCTTTGGAACAATAGGAATAGTAAGAGCAATATCTATAATAACAGCACCATTCGTAAAATTACTTACAGCTTCAACGAATGGAGTATCAAAATTATTTGGAATAACTGGAACAGATGAAGAAACTGTTACAGAAGAAGAAATAAGAATGATGGTAGATGTTGGAGAAGAAAAAGGCTCAATAAAAGAAGAAGAAAAAGAAC
>CAKPJR010000091.1 GCA_934162925.1 uncultured Clostridia bacterium
TTTACCTGGGTTTGAGCTTCTATTTGCAAGTATTAATACTTCATCAGATTTCATATATGCCTTTAGCCCTGTTTTTACAAGTGTTGGTTTTTGTCCCAATTTAAATGCTGGTATTACGCAATCCTCTGCGGCTTCTATATCATATCCAGCAGAGTTTTTTGTTGTTCTTTTTGGTAAATTTATTTGTGCTTCTTCAAATCCCCTTGCAATTTCAAATCCACGTTCTCTATTCATATTATTCCTTCTTTCATTATTTATTTACATATTATATATTTTTTAGTAATTCGTGTCAATTAACAAAATATCATTTATATTTTATTTTTCTAAATATATTCCATATTTTTTTTAATATAGATTCTTTATATTTTACTATTTCTACTTCTCCACTCTGTTTTTTTACATCGTTTTTTCGCTTTTTAAACAAATCTTCAATGTTATATTTGTCTTTTAAAATTTCTTGTTCTTTTAAATAATCCCTATTAACTATATTATACATTTGTTCTTTCTCATTTTCTGGACACCAATATTCTAAATAAAGTGCTACTAATAAGTCTCTTGTTTTTGGATTGATTATTTGTTCTTCTATTGATTTTTCTGGATTTATATGCACAGCAAAGCTCTCGGATTTATTGACATTAATCATTTGTCTTATATATTCTGGAACTTTGCGTATTTCATCTTCACTCAAAAATTTAAATATTTCCTCTACTTCTGCAAATGCCTCTGAAAGTTCCTTTGTAATCATTATTTTTCTTTTTCCTCTCCTCTATTTTTTAATTTTTCTTTAGCAAACATTTCCTTTATATTTTTTACTCCCGCTGGATCATATTTGCCATCTTCTATTAACTTTTTTATCCTCAGTTTATTATCTTTTTTCCTTTCCTTTTCATATCTTTCACTAAATTCTTTAAACTTACTTACAAGAGGTGTCCCAACCTCTTTTCCTTTTTTATAAATATAGTCTGTATCTATTACTACTAACTCTCCAGGTTTTAATATTTCTCCTTTTCTTTCCCCTATAAAACCTATTGCATAATCACTGCTTTGTATTTCTTCTCCATAAACTGTTAAATTTTCTTTGTTAGGTTTTAATAATCTCCCTATGTTTTCAGGTTTAATATCTGTCCATACTATATTTTCGTCCATTAATTCTTTATATATTTGATATAAAACCTCATCTACCTCTTTTTCACTCATTCCTTCATACCATTTAGTATCTACAGCATTTTGAACTTCTACAAATAAATTCGGAACATTTTTTTCCCCTGCTATATTAGTTTGCTGTCTTATTATGGGTTTTATTATTCTTCTATGTTTTCTTATTTCATTTGTTATTCTTTCTCTTCCTAATTTTAAAACATAATCTCCAATCTTTATGTTTTGACTATAGAACCCTGCTCCAGCAAATTCTAGGTCTTTAATTCCCACACCTTGACTTTCACATAGTTCTTCTATTATTCTGCTAATCATTTTCTTGTCTACTGCATCAATTACTAATGGTCCCTCTCCCTCCTTGAATAAATGATTAACTACATCTTCAAAATTCCAATTTAAGTCAAACCCTTCTGCATTCTTACATGATTGAATATATTTTATTAAATCTATCCCATGCTGAGCTTTGGCTATATTTTCTTGAAATTGCTTTAATATTGAGTTATCTATATTTAGTTTTCTAAACCTTTCTATTAAATTCACATTATAATTATACTTCTCTAGGATTTCAGGTAAATTATTTTCTACAGTTTCTTTTATTATTTGCTTAGTTTTAGCAAGTTCCAGATTTTCTTCTGGTATTTTACCTTCTATTTTAATTAATTCATCAATAAATTTTCCAAATTCTATTGTTTCAAAACTATAGTAATTCTCCATTATGTTTTTCATGTTTTTAGCCACTGTTTGCAATAGCAATAAATCATCAATTTCCTGCTTTTTTTCCATTTCAACTAAAAGTCTTCCTATTCTAGGAAAACTACTTTCTGTATTAAAAAAGTCTGATAGATAATCATTTATGTCTCCTAAATCTGGATTCTGCAAAATTAATTCCAATAATTTTTTCCTATCTTCGCAATTAATAATCTTAATTATTTTTGGAATAAATAATTTAGGATTCTCTCTTACTTTTTCACCCAATATTAATTTTTTTAAACATTGTAAATCTATACTTTCTATTTTATCTAATATCCATTGTAAATTCTCATTTATATAATCTTCAAGTTCTTGATTTTCGGAAATTGATGACAGTAATAGAAGTTCTTCTACTCCTACTTCTTGCATATTTCTAGTAATTATGCCTATTCCATATCTATTTATTATTTCTTCTTCAAAATAGGGTGTAAGTAAAGGATCCATTATCTTTAAATTTGATAAAATCACTGCAATATCTGACTCCAAATCTATAGCTTTACTTTCATTTATTTTATTTATTAAATCTCTCTCATCAAGACAATCTGTTATTACTTTAGTTATTTCACAAATTTTTCTTTTGTATTCTTGAAAAGCATCCATTTTAACTTCTCCTCTACTAAATCACTTTTAATACAAACCACTATAAATTCCACTTCTATTTTAAAGTGAATTTACTTATGTCATTTCCTTCATGTATAAGTAAAGCTTTTTTATTCTTTATTCCTCCTCCATATCCTGTAAGTGCTCTATTTGTTCCTATAACTCTATGGCATGGAATTATTATACAGATAGGATTCCATCCTACCGCCCCTCCTACAGCTTGTGCAGACATTTTTTCTATTCCATGTCTTTTAGCTATTATTTTAGCTATATCATTGTATGATATCGTTTTTCCAAAAGGAATAGTATTCATAATATCAATTACTTCTTTTCTGAAATTTGTCAAATTGCTTATTTTATATTTTGGGATAAACTCTGGAGCTTTCCCCATAAAATATGTATCTAACCATTTAGAAGTTTCTTGAAAAATTGGTAAATTCTCTTCTTTACAATTTTTTTCGTGTTTTAATAGGTCTTTTGAGCCTTCAAAGTATAGACCAGTTAGGCTTTCTCCATCACTATGCATTATTATATCTGTATACTCTTTTGGTGTTTCATATTTCCACTTGTATGACATAATAGCCTCCTAAACTCCATTCTTTGCTAATTATACAAATCATTACTATATTTTTATATCATAAAATTCTTATAAAAACAATTATTGCAAAGAAATATACTACAGCAGTATGTCTATAAAAATGATATTTAGGCATTAATATTAATTATCATTCAATTAGCAAATTAATAAAATTTTCTAAAAAAATATATTTAATCTATACAAATATGGAAATTTTTAGATAATTGCAGTATAATTTCCTTTATAAAGATTAAAGGAGATTAGAAGTATGAGTAAATACTATAATAATTTAGATAGTTTAAGAAAAGAATATTTTAAAATTCTATCCCCTGTTTTTCCAGAGTGGTTACTAGATTATATAGATATACCAGAAATGCAAAGGCTTTCCGGAGTAAGTATGGTTTGTGGTACAGATTATTCCAAAATATATAATTATGTGTCTTTTAATTCTACTCTAGATCACAGTGTTGGTGTAGCATTAATTATATGGAATTTCACAAAAGATAAAAAGCAAACTTTAGCAGGACTTTTTCACGATATTGCAACTCCTACATTTAAACATTGTATTGATTTTATGAATGGAGATTCTGAACATCAAGAATCTACTGAAGAAAGAACAGAGCAAATAATAAAGAATTCAAAAATAATAATGGATTTATTAAAACGCGACGGAATAGCAATTGATGAAATTTCTGACTATCACATCTATCCGATTGCTGATAATGATACCCCAAAATTAAGCGCTGATAGATTTGAATATACATTTTCTAACGGAATATTCTTATATGGTGCTTGGAATTTAGAAGAAATTTCAAAATATTATAACGATATTATTATTTTAAAGAATGAAGACGGAATAGATGAACTAGGTTTTAAAACTCCTCAAATTTGTAAGGAATATTTACATACAATTTTACCTATATTTGCTAATTACGATAGTGATAATACTAGAACAGTTATGCAATTCTTTGCTGATATAGTAAAATCAATGAATTTTAAAGGATATCTAACAATTGATGATTTGTATGAGTTTTCTGAAAAAGATGTTATTAATAAGATTTTAAATTGCAATGACACTTATATTAAGGAAAGTTTTGCTAAATTTCAAAATGCTACATCAGTTTATTGTAGCGAAGTGCCTCTTAATAATAAATATTGTATTAGTGTAAAAGGGAAAAAAAGATATATTGTTCCACTTACCCAAAATAATGGCAAAGTTTGTAGAATAAATGAAATAGATGAAGTTGCTAATGAAGAAGTTGAAAATTATATAAATTTAAAACGCAGCAAATACACTGGATTTGATTTTGAATTCAGACCATATTCATCTTAAATTATAAAAGCAATAATTCCTTATGTCAATGGGGACGGAGTTTTTTTTGACAACCACATTATTTTAAAATCTTTGTCGAAATTTATCTATCATTTCATTTTTTATGTTGT
>CAKPJR010000092.1 GCA_934162925.1 uncultured Clostridia bacterium
ATGGTGAATACAGACAATTAATAGCTCATAGTGAAACAGCAAAAAAAATTGGAGTTAATCCAGAAAATATATTTATTATGACAAATGGTAGAATATTAGAACTTAATGAATATGAAGCAAAACTTACAGGAACAGTACCAGTTGGAAAAATAATGGTAGATGGATTAGGTGTAGGCGATGTTGGAAATATAGTCTTAAGAGATAGACAACGCTTGTCTCAAGATGGTCTTATAATAATAGTATTAACAATGGATTCAACAACAGGAAGAGTAGTGGCAGGCCCAGATGTACTTTCTAGAGGATTTGTATATGTAAGAGAGTCAGAAAACTTAATGGAAGAAATAAAACAGCTATTAAGAGCAAAAATATTAAAACTTGAAGAAAAACATATAACTGATTGGACAACAATAAAATCATTATTAAGAGAAGAATTAAGAGATTATATTTATAAAAAAACGAAAAGAGAACCGATGATTCTACCAATAATTATGGAAATTTAATAAAACGTTGTATGGGTCGCCACCCTCGGCGACCCACAATCGTAGAATCAAGGAAAAATATAGGGGGGCAGGCCCTGTGTCTGCCCGAAAAAATATCTGAAAAAAATTCTAGGAATCGTCCCTAGAATTTTTTAATTTGAATAATGTAGGGGCGTATTGCATACGCCCAAAATGCCAAATATATTGCAAACGTTGTAGGGGCGATTTTAATCGCCCGCCTTCAAAGGAATTACACTAATAATTTGTTCGTAACATTAACTATTATAATTAATAGTGAACAATAAAATTGCAAAATATATTTACAAAAAAATATAATATATATTATAATACAATATAGTGACAATGTGAAAATAATATAATGGAGATGTAATAAAAGTGGGAGATATAAATGTATTTACAGGGCCTATGAAATGTGGTAAAACGCAAAAAATATTAGACGAAGCGCAAAGACAGCAAATAGCAGGAAAAAATATAAAGATTTTTAAACCTAAAATAGATGATAGGTTTTCTAATGTTGAAGTTGTAAGTAGAAAAGGTTATAAAACAGATGCAATAGGGATAGATAATATAAGCGAAATAAAGAATTATGATGCAGATGTTTATGTAATTGATGAATTTCAATTTTTAAAAGGAAACTTAGAAGAACTATATAATTTAGCTCAAAAAGGAAAAAAGTTTTTTATAGCAGGACTAAATCTAACAGCTGAGAGAAAACCATTTGGAAAGATGGGAGATCTTTTATGCATGTCAGATAATGTGCAGATGTTAACTGCTGTATGTGAAATATGCAGAAATGAAAATGCAATATATACATATTATAAAGGAACAAATAAATCTGGAGATATTCTTGTAGGTGAAAAAGACTATATACCAGTATGTAGAAAATGTTATGAAAAGTTAATTAAAGAGAAAAGTAACTAATAATGGCTGGATACTGCGGTGGTTCTTTACTTTTAAGTATATAAATAGTATAATTATTAAGTTGAATTTTGTATTAAGAGGTGCAAAGATGAATAAGGAGAAATTAATTAATATAGCAAAAAATTTTAAAATTGATGGAACTCCAATAGAATTGGAAAAATGCAATAGTGGACATATAAATAAAACCTATGCAATAAAATACAAAAAAGAAAATGGAGAAACAAAAAAATATATTCTTCAATATGTAAATACAAATGTATTTCCAAATTTACCAGAGCTTATGGAAAACATAAAAAAAGTAACAAGCTATATGAGTAAAAAAGCGGAAGAAAAAGGAGAAACAACAGATAGGCTTACTATAAAGATGATAGATCCAATAGATGAAAATCCAAATGGCTTATACAAAGACAATTGGAGAATGGAAGAGTTTATAGATAATACTAAAACATATTTAACTACTGAAGATATGGAAATACTTTCAGAAGCAGGGAAAGCAGCAGGAAAATTTCAAAAGCATTTACACGGATTTCCAGCAGATGAACTATATGAAATTATACCTAAATTTCATTACACACCAAATAGAGTAGAACAATTAAAAGAAGCACTTTCAAACGAAGAAAACTTATCTCAAAGGAAAGAAAGATTTGAACTAGCTAAAGAAGTAATTAATTTTGTTACAGATGAAAAAAGACTAGATAAAACAAATATAATTACAAAAAAATTAGAAAATAAAGAAATACCTTTAAGAGTTACGCACAATGATACAAAACTTAGCAATATATTATTCGATAAAGATACAGATAAAGCTGTATGCTTAATAGATTTAGATACTGTAATGCCTGGAGCATTAGCATATGATTTTGGAGAAGGACTAAGAACAGGAATTACAACAGCAAAAGAAGATGAACAAGATTTAGATAAAATTAAAATAGATATAAATAGATTTGAAGCATATACTAAAGGATTCTTAAGTGAACTTAAAGACACAATTACACGAGAAGAATTGGAAACCTTGCCACTTCGGAGTTTGGATGATGACTTATGAAAATGCTATAAGATTTTTAGCAGATTATTTAAATGGTGATACATATTTTGCAGTAGACAAAAATATAGAAAATCATAATTTAATAAGAGCAAAAGCACAGTTAGAACTATTAAAACAAATAGAAGAACAAGAAGATAAAATGAAGGGAGTAATAAAAAAATATGGATTTTAATGATTTAGCAGAACTTATATTTCCAAATGCAAAGGATATTTCATATTATGAAGAAAAGTATCCAGAAAGAAATTTAGAAGAAGGCGCAATGGTAACTAGATTTGCTCCAAGCCCAACAGGTTTTATACATATAGGTGGACTTTTTGGTAGCATAGTAGATAGAAAATTGGCAGAACAATCAAAAGGTGTATTTATACTAAGAATTGAAGATACAGACCAAAAGAGAGAGATAGAAAATGGAGTAGAACAAATAGTAAATGGATTAAAAGACTTTGGAATTATACCAGATGAGGGGGTAATATCTGAAACAGAAGAAATAGGAAGCTATGGGCCATATAAGCAAAGTGAAAGAAAAGAAATATATGAAGCATATGCAAAAAGCTTAATAAAAAAAGGATTAGCCTATCCATGTTTTTGTACACCAGAAGAACTAGATGAAATTAGAACAAAACAAGAAGCGGCAAAAATAAGACCAGGATACTATGGGATATGGGCAAAATATAGAACACTTCCTGTTGAACAAGCAGTAGAAAAAATAAAAAATGGGGACAAGTATATTATAAGATTTAAATCTATGGGAAGAGAAGACAGAAGAATAAAACATAAAGATAGTATAAAAGGTAATATAGAATTCCCAGAAAATGATCAAGATATAGTAATTATAAAAGCAGATGGACTTCCAACATACCATTTTGCACATGCAGTAGATGATCATTTAATGAGAGTAACACAAGTAATAAGAGGAGATGAATGGGTATCTTCTTTACCATTACATTTAGAATTATTTAGAGCATTAGGATTTAAACCACCTAAATATGCTCATACAGCAACAATAATGAAAGATGATAATGGAAGCAAAAGAAAAATTAGTAAAAGAAAAGATCCAGAAGCAGCAGTAAGTTACTATCATGAACAAGGAATTCCAGCAGATGCAGTTGTAGAATATTTATTAAATATAGCAAACTCTACTTTTGAGCCTTGGAGAAGAGCAAATCCAGATAAAAATATATCTGAATTTGAGTTGCAATTAAATAAAATGAGCGTAAGTGGAGCTGTTTTTGATATGGTAAAACTTTTAGATGTTTCTAAAAATGTAATATCTAAATACAGTGGAGAAAAAATATATAAAGAAACATTAGCATGGGCAAATAAATATGATAAAGAATTTGCAAATTTATTAAAAGAAAATGAAGAATATTCTATAAAAGTATTAAATATAGAAAGAGGTAAAGCAAAACCTAGAAAAGATATTGCAAAATGGTCAGATGTAAAAGCAAGCATAGAATATATGTACAATAATATTTTTGAAAAAATGGATAACTATGAATTTCAAAAAATAGAAGACAAAGAAGAAATAAAGAACATATTAAAATCATATATAGAAAAACATTTTGATATAGCAGATGATAAAGAAACATGGTTTAACAAAATGAAAGACTTAGCAGAAGAGAATGGATATGCAAGAGAAGTAAAAGAATTCAAACAAAATCCAGAAAATTATAAAGGACATGTAGGAGACATTAGTACAGTAATAAGAGTAGCATTAACAACAAGACATAACACACCAGATTTATACGAAATAATGCAAGTATTAGGAAAAGAAGAAGTAGAAAAAAGAATTCAAAGTTTTATAAGCTAAATTGAAATTTGAGTTAGTAAATTATTTAAAAAAATTAAAATATTAAAAATGGAAAAAATATTGCGAATGGATTGAGCTTGAGGTAGAAATTGTTCTTCTATATGAGTAGGGAATCTCGTTTTTAATGAGGGCGCTGC
>CAKPJR010000093.1 GCA_934162925.1 uncultured Clostridia bacterium
GGGACTGTCCCTCTTTTGTCAATTGACAAAATGGGACTGTCCTGAATCGTAAATGTAATCCCACCTCCAACATCCCACCTCACACATCCATTTTACAAAATACAATTTAACAAAAGATAAAGTCATAATTTTACGCTAACTTATTGAATTTTTTATAATTTAACTGTATAATTTTCTAAGTATAAGAAAGGTGTTGTGACAAAAATGATTGATTCTAGCATTAATAATATTGAAAATTTAAAGAAATATAAACATATACATATGATAGGAATTGGTGGTGTCAGCATGAGTGGTATTGCCGAAATTTTACATAATTTTGGAATATTTGTTACTGGTTCTGATTGTACAAGAAGTAAAATTACAGACAGATTGTCTAGTAGAGGAATTTTTGTTTCTATTGGTCATGAAACAAATTTAGTAAAAAATGCTGACCTTGTAGTTTATTCTGCTGCAGTAAAGCAAAATGATCCAGAACTTATAGAAGCACGAAATAATAATATTAAGATCGTAGAAAGATGTGATTTTGTTGGTTACTTAACAAGAATTTATAAAGACACCATTGGTATTGCTGGTACCCATGGAAAAACCACCACCACTTCTATGGTTTCTTTATGCTTCCTAGAAGCTGGTCTTGACCCTACAATTCAAGTTGGTGCAATATTAAAGCAAATAAATGGAAATAATAGAGTTGGAAATAGTGATTACTTCATTTTGGAATCTTGCGAATATGTAGAAAGTTTTTTAAAGTTTAGTCCTAAATCAACAATAGTTTTAAATATTGATAATGACCATTTAGATTATTTTAAAAATTTAGATAATATAAAAAATGCATTTGCTAAGTATGTAGCCATACTTCCTTATGATGGTTTACTAGTTGTAAACGCAGACGATCCAAACTGTATGGCTTTACGTTCTTCTACTGAAGCACGTTCTATAACTTTTGGAATACAATGTGATAAAGCTAATTTTATAGCTAGAAATATAACCTTTGATGTAAATGGTTTTTCAAAGTTTGATGTTTATCACAACAATAGTTATTATTCTGAAATTAAATTATCTGTACCAGGTATTCATAATGTTTTAAATGCATTAGCTTGCATAGCCCTTTGTTTTGAATATGGTATAGATAAATATGCAATAAAAACAGCTCTTTTAAAATTTACAGGTGCAAATCGTAGATTTGAATTTATAGGTTCATACCAAAACATAAGTGTGTATGATGACTATGCTCATCATCCTAGTGAAATTTTAGCAACTGCTAAAGCTTTAAAAAATAAAAAATATCGTCAATCTTGGGTGATTTTCCAACCGCACACTTACAGCAGAACAAAGTTACTATTAGATGATTTCGCAAATGTTTTAACAAATTTTGATAACATTATAATTACAGATATTTATGCTGCTCGTGAAGCTAATACCTTTAATATATCTTCTAAAGACTTAGTTGATAAAATAAAAATCTTAGGTAAAGATGCTATTTATATGTCTGATTTTGATGATATTGCGAAATACATAAGAGAGCGAGCATGTCCTAATGATATTATTTTAACTATAGGTGCAGGTACAATTACAGAACTTGGTAGAAAAATTCTTAAATAAAAAAAGAAACCTCCTTAATAAAGAGGTTTCTTTTTTTACTTTATCTCATCATATATATTCCTATAACAATTATTCCTAATATTACTCTATATATAGCAAATATCTTGAAGTTTCCTTTTTTTAAGTAATCTAGCAAAAATTTAATAACAAAAATCCCAACTATAAAACTTGTAATTACACCTATGACAAAAGGAATACTAAATACGAAATCTTTTAGTTTGTAAACAGTAGCAGCAAAAACTATTGGTGCCGACAACATAAATGAATACTTAGCAGCTGATTCTCTCGTCACTCCCATAAGTCTTCCTGCTGTCATCGTTACTCCAGAACGTGACACTCCTGGTATAAATGCCAAACATTGTGATAGTCCAATTAAAAATGTTTGTTTTAAATTCATGTCTTCATACTCTGTATTTGATTTGCATCTTTTATCTACAACATATAAAACTATTCCCATTATTATTAATGCAATTGCTATAATTATTGGTTTTGTTAAATAGTCTTGTAAAAAATGATCTAATATAAATCCAATAGCTCCTCCTGGAATTGTTGCTAATACTATATACCAAAACATTTTTCCTTCTTTAGTATTTTCTTTTTTTACAACTTGGTTAAATCCACCAACAATTAGTTTTATCCAATCTTTAAAGAAAAATATTAATATTGCAAGTAGTGTACCTGCATGCAAAGCAACATCAAACGCTTCAAAATCCTTTACAAATTCCTGAGATTGAGTCCAGTTGAATATCCATGGTATTAAATTTAAATGTGCAGAACTTGATATTGGTAAAAGTTCCGTAAGTCCTTGTACTATTCCTAATATAATTGATTGAAATATTGTCATTTTATATTTTCCTCCTCTGTTTATTTTATATTCAAAATTTTATTTGTTTATGATTATTTAAACTTTTTAGTTTTCTTTTCGTTTAAGACTTTTGTTAAATCATAAGTGTTGTCCAAATATTCTGAAATTTCTTTTTCTTTATCTGTTTCTATAACATCTTTAGTTTCATTATTCATAGGTTTTTCTATTATTTGTTTAATAGGAAAGAATATAGGTTCATTAATTGCTTTGTCATAATATTTTGACTCTATTTCTATAGCTCTATTTATAAATATTCCACTCTTATTTTTATCATTCTTTATAATATATATTTTAGCAAGTTGGTAGTATGATTTTGCTTCTGTTTCTCCATACAAGCTCTGCGTAAAATATTTTTCTGCTGATTCTATATCTCTATATAATAGGGCTATTTGTCCTAATCTATAGTAAGAATTATAAAAGTTTGAATCTATTTCTATTGTTTTTTCAAAGCACTCTTTCGCTAGAGAAAATTCATTTACCATGCTATATACTACACCTAAGTTGTAATACAAATCTGCTTTATCTGGATTATACTTTATCGCTTGGGTATATATATGTGCAGCATTCTTAAATTTTTTGCTCTCAATTAATAAGTCTCCGAAGCATTTTATTGGCTTCATATAGCTCAGGTTTCTTCTTAATTAATATTGTAAGCATTTCTATTGCTTCTTTATCTTTTTTTAAATCTTTTAACAATTTTGAAATTTTAAAATGTGACTTATAATCGTTTCCTCTAACATCTAGTACTTTAACATATTCGTCAATAGCCTTTCTCATTCCGCCTTCTTTTTCATATATTTCTGCTAACATTTTGTGTCCCATGTAACTTTTATCATATTTTGATACTAGTTTCATTAAGATTTCCTTTGCTTTCTTTCTTTTTCCAGTTAACAATAAAATTTTACTTACGCTAACATATATTAGTTCGCTAAAGTTAATCCCTTTAGCTTCTAACACTAAAACAGCTATCGGAAAAATCAAACATAAAAAATATATAATGAATTTTGATACCATTCCTGTAAAAATATTAAATATTATTTTAATAAAGTTCAACAATATTCCTATTGCTTGTATTCCCAATATAACTAAATATGTAGTATCATTCTTTTTTATTAATTTAAATACGAATATATAAAGAAATAACAGCAAAGCTACTAAACTAAATAGTATTTTTTCAATCATGTTTTACTTCTCCTTACTTTGCAAATTTTTCGTTATAATTCTCAATTGCCTTTTGTATAATTTTCTCTGCCTCTTCTCTTCCTAAAACCTTTTCTACTACTGTTTGTTTATCTTCTAATTGCTTGTATACTTCAAAAAAGTGCATTATTTCAGAAGATATATGACTTGGCAAGTCTTCAATATCTTTATATGCATTCAAAAAAGGATCTTTTTTTGCCACAGCTATTATTTTTTCATCATTTTGTTCTGAATCTATCATTGTTATTACACCAATTGGATAACATTCTACCAATGTCATTGGGTCAACATTTTCTTGACACAATACTAAAACATCTAAAGGATCGTTATCATCTGCATATGTTCTTGGAATGAATCCATAATTCGCAGGATAATGTGTTGCTGTATATAATACTCTATCTAATCTTAGCATACCTGTTTCTTTATCTAACTCATACTTGTTTTTACCGCCTTTTGTAATTTCTATTACTGCAATAAAATCATCTTTTTTTATTCTCTCTTCTCTTATATCATGCCATATATTCATTTTTTTCCTCCCCTTTCGCTATTTTTCAATATATATATTTTAATTCATTTTTACCGAAATGTCTATATTTGTAGTAAGATTTAAAAAATTAGTAGTACAAAAAACTAGTAAAACAATATCATATATAGTTATATTAATGTTAATTTTTACTTTCTTCTTAACCTTAGCTA
>CAKPJR010000094.1 GCA_934162925.1 uncultured Clostridia bacterium
GTTTTAATTTTTTATTTAACAAATCATATATTTTTTCTAATGGTGACATTTTATTTTTTCTCCAATTTCTATTATTTTTTTACACTTGTATTATAACATATAACTTTAATTTTTTATCAATGTTCTTATAAAATTTATTAAATTTAATAAAAAAATCTCGACCTTTTTAAAGTCGAGACTGAGGATATTAAATTTCTACCTCCTTTGCGAATGATAAATATAAACCGTCTTTGCTCTCTACAATGTGCAATCCAAGAGGCTTTGCAAATTCTTTTGCAGATTTTACAGAACAATTAGAAAGCTTGATGGGAGTCATTGTCATATAATTCTTTGACCGAAAAATAATAATTATGGCTCTCATTATTATCTTATAAAATTCTAATTCCTCCATTTCCTTCTCTGTTAAATTTTTCAAAGTGTTAAGCATAGAAATTCTTCTCATAATGTCTGAAATCATGAGTGTTCTCCTCCTTAAATAATATATTTATATTATACTATTGTTCCGCTGTTATGTCAACCTTTCTAAAATTCTTACACTTGAAAAATCATTTTTTCTATATTATTTTATTTACTTGTTATTCATTTAATCTCCTGTTCTGTTCCATATATAAAAAAGTTCCATTACATCTCATTCTGGCTATGGCCAAAACATACTAAAAAAGCACTTGCTAAAATCTAGCAAATGCTTTTTTGCTTTGGTTGCGGGGGTAAGACTCGAACTTACGACCTTCGGGTTATGAGCCCGACGAGCTGCCAACTGCTCCACCCCGCGATATTCATTTTTACTACTGTATTAGTATACTCTTCTTTTGTATATTTGTCAATACTTTCACTAAAATATGTTCCTTCTTTGTAAATTTTATGCAAATTTTCAAAAATTATTCATAAAAATTGCCAGCCTGAATTAACAGGCCAGCATTACACTTACAAGAGTTTTTCCCATTCTTCTGAGAATTCATCTTCTCTGTTTTTAACAAATCCATTTGCAATCACGACTCTTCTGGTGTCAGAATCAGCCATGTTTATACAAACTTGAATTCTCTTAACATCAGTATTGTTTTTTCTTATAAACTCTACAAACAATCCCAATGCAGTTTTTGCAATATGACTATTTACATCATACGAAGGCAAAACATAATAACTTGTTAAAAGAACATCATCAATTAGCAAAGCTTCCAATGCTCCAAGCATCACGTCTGTCTTTTCATCTACAATTGCTAAAGCCGGTTCAAGATTCATATCTCTTTGGATATAATCATTTAACATGGTTTTGCAATCGCACTTAAGCACCAAACAAAATGGAATCATTTTATTGGCAATACACCGTCCTAGATTTTTTTCGTCCTTTTCTTTGAACTTTCTAAGAATAATGTTTGCCATAAAAAAGTCCTCCTTTAAAATAGTGTACATAAAGTATATCACATGTTTTGCAAAATTTCAAATATTAATTATTTATTGTAGGTGTTCTTAAAACTTCCCCTATATAAATTAAATTTGGATTCTTTATGTCGTTTAGTTCAACAATACTTTCTATACTAACTCCGATATTCTCTAGCTATTTGTGTTAAAGTATTTCCTCTTCTTACAATATACAATTTGTGACTAGTATCATGTATTTGGTTATTATTTAAAATAGGAACTTTTATTTTTTGACCCACATAAATTAAATTTGGATTTTTTATATTGTTTATTTTAGCTAAATATTGATATGACGTGTTATATTCTTTTGCGATTTGGCTTAAAGTATTGCCTCCCTTTACAACAACATACTTTAAATTTTCTGTCCTATCTGGTACTGTATCTGTAGGAATTTTAGAATTATTATTTAAAAATATTCCTCCTGTAAATTCATCTCTGTCTACATTTCCATTTATACCTTTTATTCTTCCTCTGTCTGTATATTGAAATCCAACCCAAGTATCCCATTTTCCGTTACTTTCTGGCTCTTCCACAAAATAATCTGCTACCCATATAGGATACTTATTTGCAAGTTCTTTACTAAATACCTCTCTTGCATTATACGCATCACTATAAATTACGCATTCTTTACCACTTAACTCCTCCACTGTAGTTAAAAAAGCCATTGCCACATTGTTTATTTCGTTTACTCCTAGCCCATTAAATACTTCAAAATCCATTGCCAATTTGCATTCTGGTTCAAGCCCTTTTATATTGCTAACAAAAAACCTAGCTTGCTCTTTAGCTTCTTCAGTATTTGTAGCTGTTAAAAAATGATAAAATCCTGTTCTTAATCCATTTGCTTTTGCCTTATCATAATTCTCTCTAAAATATGGATCTTTATAATTTGTTCCTTCACTTACTCTGATGTATACCACTTCTATTCCCGCTTCTGCAACTTCTTTAAAATTGATATTTCCTTGCCATTCGCTTACGTCAATTCCCTTGTACACTATCTCATCCGAAGGTGGAAAAGCAAATATTGGTATGCTTATAGTTAATACAAACATTATCAAAAGCATTAAAACTATTAATTTTCTCTTAACCATATGTACCTCCTATTAAAATATTATGTTTCAATCGCATATTTATTACTTTTATATATTTAAAAGCTCTATCATACCTTAATTATTGCAAATTAGCGCTATATATGATAATATAATTCTGGTGATAAATATGAAGTTTTTAAATGAAATATTAGATTTTTTTAAAAGTCTTACTATGGAAAATGCAATAGATATTGGAATAGGACTAGCAATTATTGTAATTTTTAAAATAATAAGCTCGTCTCTTGCATATATCATAGTAAAGATGTTTAAATTTAAAGTTAAAGATAAAAATAAAATTAAAAATAACGGATTTTATAAACCACTAAAATCTTTCTTCATTATTTTAGGAATATATATTGGATTTATGGTTTTGAAATTACCAACAGATGTTTTCGCTATTATAACCAAAGTATTTAAAATATGTGTTATATTGCTTGCTACAAAAGGATTTTCTAATTTATTTGATTCAAATTCTGAATCATTTGCTAAATTACGCGAAAAACTTAACTTTAATGGAAATGACACAACAATTAACTTTTTTAGCAAAGTAGCTAAGGCATTAATTTATATAATTGCTGGATTTATTCTGATTACAGAACTTGGTTATAACTTAGGTGGTTTGGCAACAGGTCTTGGAATTAGTAGTGTTGTAATAGCACTTGCTGCTCAAGATATTGCAAAAAGCTTTTTAGCAGGTATCTCTATAATATCTGATAGACCTTTTGAAATAGGTGATTACATTACTGTTGGTGAGCTTTCCGGAACTGTGGAGGATATTACTTTTAGAACAACAAGAATAAGAAATGCAGATAATCAAGTTATAGTTCTTCCAAACAGTATTTTAACAGATAATAATATTATAAATTCATCAAAAAGAGAGACTAGAAGATTTTTTACTGTACTTACACTTGAATTAGATACTCCTTTAGAAAAAGTATCACAATTAACAGAAAATATGAAACTAGCTTTAACAACACATCCACAAATTATTAATGAAACTGTAAAAGTATTTTTTGAAAAAATTTCTGCTGATGGAATTGATTTATCAATTGATTTAAAGACTAATGCTCTAGAATATGTCGATTATTTAAAATTCAAAGAAGAAATAAATTACACTTTACTAGATATGGTAAATCAAGCACAAATAGGTCTTGCGTACCCATCACAATCAATATATTTAAAGAAGGACTAAAAAATGTTAGATAATTGTACTCTATGCCCACATAATTGTAAAGTTAATAGATTAGAAGGAAAAAAAGGTAGATGTAAGTGTGATAATACATTAAAGATTGCACTTGCATCTTTGCATATGTTTGAAGAGCCATGTATTAGTGGAACAAATGGCTCTGGAACTGTATTTTTTACTAATTGCAATTTAAATTGTATATATTGCCAAAACTATGAAATTAGCCAAGGTGGAAAAGGTAAAGAAATTACTATACAAACTCTTGCTGATATTTTTATTAAGCAACAGGAAAAAGGTGCTCATAATATAAATTTAGTAACACCTACAATGTATGTGTACCAAATAATTGAAGCAATTAAACTTGCAAGAAAAACTGGGTTAAAAATTCCAATTATATATAATTCTAATGGATACGAAAATGTAGAAACAATAAAAATGTTAAATGGCTATATTGATGTTTACTTACCTGATTTAAAATATTACACAAATGAATTGTCTAAAAAGTATTCTAATGTGGATAATTATTTTGAAGTTGCAACAAATGCTATAAAAGAAATGTACTCACAAGTTGGAAATGCTATTTTTGGTGATAATGGTATTATTCAAAAAGGAGTTATTATTCGTCATTTAGTTCTTCCAAATCATATTCAAAATACAAAAAATA
>CAKPJR010000095.1 GCA_934162925.1 uncultured Clostridia bacterium
CCTTTATAGCATTCTGTATGCCAGAATTTAAAGTATCATAAGTATCTATAAGAAGAGTACAATCATCAGGATAGTTTTCAGCATAAACCTTGAATGCTTCATATTCAGAATCAAAAGCCTGTATAAAACTATGAGCCATTGTGCCACTCGCTGAAACATTAAATTCTTTTGCAGTAAGAGTACAAGAAGTACCAACACATCCACCAATTACAGCGGCACGTGCACCATATACAGCAGCATCTACACTATGAGCTCTTCTTGCGCCAAATTCCATTACAGGTCTTCCTTTAGCAGCACGAACAATTCTACTAGATTTTGTTGCAATTAAAGATTGATGGTTAATTAAACAAAGTAAAGCTGTTTCTAAAATTTGAGCTTCTATAATTGGAGCTTTAACAGTAATTAATGGTTCATTAGGAAATACAACAGTCCCTTCTGGTACAGCCCAAATAGTTCCTGTGAATTTAAAACTCTTAAGATAGTTTAAAAATTCATCAGAAAATTTATTTAAACCTTTTAAATATGAAATATCATCTTCATCAAATTTTAAATTTTTAACATAATCAATAACTTGTTCTAAACCAGCAAATATAACATAACCGCCTTCATCTGGTATCTTCCTAAAAAACACATCAAAATATGCAATTGTATCTTGAATATTTTTTGCAAAATAACAATTAGACATTGTAAGTTCATAAAAATCTGTAACTAATTCTAATTTTCTACTATCCATAATTACACCCCTTAAATATTTTTTTATAAATCAAGATAATTATAACACTAATGTCAAGAAAAATGCAGACTTTATCATAAAGATAAAGTCTGCATGAGAGATACTATTCTTATGAAATCGTAAGCAACATGTAAAAATTACCGCTACTTCCACGACGATAAGGATATATTGAATTTTCTGAACCTCTTTTTACAAGAATTCTGTCTGCAGAAAAATCAATAATTTCTTCCTGTACTTCGTTGGAATTAAAGAACTCTCTCAGTTTTTTAAAGTTTATGAAAGGAACATCATCCTCAAGTACATAAACTTTTTCGCTAATCCTCCAAGCAGGATTGCTTAAATACCGGATATTTCCGGCTCTTTCTCCGATTTCATTATAAACGGGGATTTCGATGATGTTATAATCATCAATGCTGGGATTTTTACTAAGCTCTGCCATTGGGCAAAACTCCTTTCTGTAATTATATTTAGATACGCTCAAGGTGTATCTTTAATATTAATTATAACACATTTACATAAAATAATCAAATTTGATATTCCTTGACTGGAATATCACAATAGAATATAATTATAAAAAAAATAAAATAAATGGAGAAAAAAGGAATGGAACAATTTTCAAGAACAGAGTTATTAATAGGAAAAGAGAACTTAGAAAAATTAAAAAATAGTAAAGTGGCAATATTTGGAATAGGTGGAGTAGGGTCTTTTGTATTAGAAGCCTTAGCAAGAGCTGGAATAGGTAACTTTATTTTAGTAGATAAAGACAATGTTGATTTAAGCAACTTAAATAGGCAAATTATAGCAACAAGAAAAACCGTTGGAAAACCAAAAGTAGAAGTTGCTAAAGAGCGAATCTTGGAAATAAACCCAAATGCAGACGTAGAAATTTATAAAGAATTTTTTATGCCAGAAACAGAAGGTATACTAGACAGTACTATATCATATGTAGTAGATGCAATAGACACAGTAACTGCTAAAATAGAACTAGTAAAAAGAGCACAAGAATTGAACATTCCAATTATATCTAGTATGGGAACTGGAAACAAATTAGATCCAACAAAGTTTGAAGTCTCAGATATATATAAAACAAGTGTGTGCCCATTAGCAAAGGTTATGAGAAAAGAACTAAAAGCAAGAAAAATAAAGAAACTTAAAGTTGTTTACTCAAAAGAACTTCCTATAAAAGTGGCAAGAAATGAAGAAGTAATTAAACAAATACCAGGGAGTATATCATTTGTTCCATCTGTTGCAGGACTAATTATAGCAGGAGAAGTAATTAAAGATATAATAAATTATAAAGCGGAGGGAAAATAATATGAATGAAGCAATTCCTGAATTCTTGAGAGAAATGCTAATAAAAGAATATGGAAGCGAGTTAACAAATCAAATAGTAGAGGGATATAAGTTAAAACGAGTTACTACATTTAGAGCGAATACATTAAAAACAAATGCAGAAGAGGTAAAAAATACTTTAATTAAGCTTAAAATAAAATATGAGAAAAGTCAGTGGAATAAAGAAGCTTTTATTATAAGAAATGAAAGTGCAGATACAATTAAAGAAATAGATATTTATAAAGAAGGGAAAATATATTTACAAAGTTTATCATCAATGCTTCCACCAATAATATTAAATCCAAAAGAAAAAGAAAACATATTAGATATGGCAGCTGCACCAGGAGGAAAAACTACACAAATGGCTAGTTTATCAGATAATAAAGCAATGATAACTGCGTGTGAAAAAAATAAAATAAGAGCAGAAAGGCTTAAATATAATTTAGATAAACAAGGAGCTACAAGAGTTAGTATAATGCTAAAAGATTCTAGAAAATTGGATAACTTTTTTTCATTTGACAAAATTTTGTTAGATGCACCTTGCAGTGGAAGCGGAACTATAAGTATAAATAATAAAAAACAATGTGAGCTATTCACAAAAGAATTAATAGAAAGATCTGTTAAAACTCAAAAAGAATTAATAAAAAAAGCAAGCAAAATTTTAAAACTAGGAGGAGTTTTGATTTATTCAACCTGTTCAATTTTAAAAGAAGAAAATGAAAATATTATAAAAGAAATTTTAAAAAATGGAGAAATGGAACTAGTACCAATTGATAAAGAGATTTTTAAAGGTGTTCCAGAGCTTCCAGTGACTATAGAAGGAACAATGTGTATTTGCCCAAGCGAAATGTATGAAGGATTCTTCGTAGCAAAATTGGTAAAAGTTAAATAGAAAGGATGTTTTTATGGCAAATGTAATTGATTATATAAAATGGAGAGGTGACTTGAGTCTACTACAAGATGAATTTAATGAAATAGATAATTTAATATTATCGAGATTTTCATATTTTCCATTAGATAATTTAATAAAAAAAGATGAAACAGTGAGTATAAAAGAATTAAGTGAAAGATTTAAAAATACGGATATTTCTAAGATGAAAATCTTATGGCCTAATGATGTAGACTTGTTTCCAGTAATGGGAGAATCTAAAAGATTTGGAGAAATGAAAGTAACAAAGTATATTAATAAAGTGAAACCAGAGAAAGAAGAACAATTCTCGGCAGTAACAATAATAATGCCAGATGATACTCTATATGTTTCTTATAGAGGAACAGATAATACTGTTGTAGGATGGAAAGAAGACTTAAATATGAGCTTTAAAAGCCATGTGGCAGGGCAACTGGAATCTAAGAAATATTTGGAAGAAATATCTAGTGAATATCCTAATGAATTAAGAGTAGGAGGACATTCTAAAGGAGGAAACTTTGCTATATATGCATCGATGTTTGCTGAAAGCGATGTAAAAGATAGAATTATAAATATTTATAATAACGATGGACCTGGATTTGGAGATGACATAGTACAAACAGAAGAATACAAAGGCATAATAAAAAAAGTAAATACATATATACCCCAAGAATCTGTTTTTGGAAGACTTTTAAATCATGAAGAGAAATATACAATAGTAGAAAGCATAGAAAAAGGTTTTATGCAACATGATTTATATACTTGGCAAGTTTTAGGAAATAAATTTATATATTTGAAAGAAGTTACTAGTGGGAGCAATTTTATAGATAAATCTATAAAGGACTGGCTTAAACAAGTAGATGCAAAGCAAAGAGAACAAGTTATAGATATAATTTTTGAAATAATAAATTCTACTAATGTAGAAACAGTATCAGAATTGAAAAAACAATGGTTTTCAAATGCTGGAACATTGTTTAAATCGTATAGGCAAGTTGATGAAGAAAATAGAAAAATGATTTTTGCAACATTAACTGAATTGTTGAAAGTTGTAAAAAATAATTTTATAGAAGAACATAAAAACCAAAAAAATAAATGATAGAAATACTATCACACCTTGTAACAAAATGTAAAAAAACTTCATATTATGTAGTGCGAGGTGAAAGATTTGAATTGGTTTGAGAATTTAACTCCAGTAATTCAGGCATTAATTGCAACTATATTTACTTGGGGAGTGACAGCTCTTGGAGCTTTGGTAGTTTGCTTTTTTAAAGAAGTAAATAAAAAGGTTTTAGATACAATTTTAGGATTTAGTGCTGGGGTAATGATAGCAGCAGCCTTTTGGTC
>CAKPJR010000096.1 GCA_934162925.1 uncultured Clostridia bacterium
AATCCATTCGCAACGTTTTTTCCATTTTTAATATTTTAATTTTTCTAAATAATTTACTTGCACAAATTACAATTTATCTTACTAATTTTTAAAATATTATTTTACAATTTTGTGTTGTTATGTTATTATATATTTGGTAATAATACAAATAAGGAGTAATTTATGAAGAATTATTATGAAATTTTAGAAGTAAGTGAAAATGCTTCAGATGAAATAATTGATAGAGCCTATAGAGTCCTTGCAAAGAAATATCATCCCGATACTTGGCCAAGTAGTAAATCTTACTGGGCTGAAAATAAATTTAAGGAAATTACAGAAGCTTATCAAATTCTTTCTAACCCAGCTTTAAGAAAAAAATATGATATGGAACTAGTCCGTAATAATTCTTTAAATGATAAATACAACGATTTGTATTCTGAACAGAAACGATTAACTCAAGAAGTTAATAATCTTAAATTTAAAAGTAAAACTCACACCTATTCAAATCAAGTAGATAATATAGATAAATCTCCAAAATCTATTTTTTTGTATTTAAAAAGTTTTTTCATTTCAGTAAAAAAATTAATACAAAATGAAAAAAATAAATCTGCAGAAGAACGTTCCAAAGATCTCACTGCATTGATTCTTACAATAATTATAGTAGCAATTATATTATTTATTTTTTGGAGAGTACCTTTCTTAAAAAAATTTTTATTCCCATAAAATATGGGAATATTTTTTTTGTTTTTACTAATAATATTGTTGTAAGCATATGTAGGGTATTTTTAGTAAATATTTATTTATAAGTTTCTGTAAAAGTATACCTATTAATGCTATATTCAAATAAAAAAAGAGGTGCAAGTATGGCATTAGATTACAATATTATTGGTGAAAGATTAAAACAAGCAAGACTAAATAAAAAATTAACTCAGGAAAAGTTAGCAGAGAAATTAGATGTATCTGTTGCCTTTCTAAGTAGGATAGAACGTGGCAGCTCCTTAATAAGCTTAAAAAGACTTAATCAAATTTGCTCTGTTTTAGATGTTTCTGAAGGCGAGATCTTAAATGGAGTTTCTAAAGACTCTCATAGCTATTTAAATAAGGATTTTTCAAATTTGTTAAAAAGTTGTCCACCAGAAAAAATTAGTCTTATATATAATATTGCAAAAGTAATAATTGATAGTTAAATTTTTAATTTATATTCCTTTTTATAGTCGATTTATATCGGCTATTTTTTTATAATAGAAAATTTCTACTTTGCTATTGCATAAAAGCTACAATTGTTATACTCTTTGGAACTTTTCATTTTTTTAGAAATTCGAATTAACATTTACTGTCTAATTTAAAAATAATTTACTTTTTGAATTTTAGTTTGAAATATATTTTTCTTATTAAAAGTATTTATTTTTTCAAATTTTTATTATATAATAATATATGTAATAATTTGCTTAGGAGGAAATCATATGTGGGGAGTTTGGCTAATTGCCGCTGGTATTTTTTTTATAATTGAAATTGCAACTGTTGGTTTCTTAATTTTTTGGTTAGGAATTGGAGCGCTTTTTGCTATGTTTGCTAGTTTTTTTACAGATAGTATTATTGCTCAAACAGTAGTATTTGTAGTAACTTCTTCTATATTAATTCCGCTTACTAAGCCTCTGGCTGATAAATTTACTGGTAAAAAAACTATTCCAACTAACACTTATTCACTTATAAATAAGCATGGTATAGTTATTACAGAAATCAATCCTATAGAAGGAACAGGTCTTGTAAAAGTAAATGGAGAAACTTGGTCTGCAAAATCTGAAGATGAATCAATTATTGCAAAAGATACAGAAATAGAAGTTTTATCGATAGATGGAGTAAAACTAATTGTCACACCTATCAAAATAATTTCTGCATTATAATTTAGTTATTAATATTTTTTAATATATATTTTTTTAGGAGGAATTAATATGCCATTTTTAATTATACTATTAGTTATAATTCTTATTATAGCATTAAAATCAATTAAGGTTGTTAGACAATCTGAAGTTTATATTATAGAAAGACTTGGTAAATTTCATAAGATTGCTGATGCCGGACTTACAATAATCATTCCTTTTGTTGATCATGTAAGAAGTGTTGTAAGTTTAAAAGAACAAACAATGGATATACCACCACAAGGAGTTATCACAGAGGATAACGTTACAATTACAATAGACACAGTTGTGTTCTATCAAATAACAGATCCTGCAAAAGCAGTGTATGAAATTCAATCTTTAAGAAGAGGTATTGAATACTTAGCAATTACAACTATTCGTGATATAGTTGGTAAAATGAATTTAGATTCAACATTCAGTTCAAGAGACTTAATAAATAATCAATTAAGAATATTACTTGATGAAGCAACAGATAAATGGGGCTGTAAAGTAAATAGAGTTGAAATTAAAGATATTAGACCACCAGAAGATATTAGAGATGCAATGGAAAAGCAAATGAATGCGGAAAGAAATAAAAGAGCTGCTATTCTTCAAGCAGAAGGTGAAAAACAAGCTGCTATTACAATTGCAGAAGGTGAAAAAGAAGCCGCTATTCTTCAAGCAGAAGCTGATAAAGAAGCAAAAATAAGAAGAGCTGCCGGTGAAGCTGAAGCTATTCGCGAAGTTGCTAAAGCTAAAGCTAAAGAAATTGAAATGGTTTATGAATCAATAAAAAATGCAAATCCTGATGATAAATTAGTCCAATTAAAATCTTTAGAAGCACTAAAAGAAGTTGCTAAAGGAGAAGCTAATAAAGTATTTATCCCTTTCGAAGCAACAGGAGCACTTGCAAGTTTAGGTTCTATTAAGGAAGTTATGAAAGACGAAAAAAATAAACAATAATGAAAAAAACAGAAGATTTCCGAATCTTCTGTTTTTCTATATACTAGAAAATTTTTCATTTCATTCTGAAACACAAATCGGCGAGAACAAAGGACGACTTAAGTCGCCCTTTGTTCTTATGTTTATTATTCCTCTAGTCCAAAACTCACTCCGAGTGCATCATTTATTTTATTCATAACAATTCTATCATCTATGTGACCTATTTTTTCTTTTAGTCTACTCTTATCTATTGTTCTTATTTGTTCTGCTAATACTACCGAATCTGCTTTTAATCCAAATTCCTTTGAATCTAATTCGATATGAGTTGGAAGTTTGTTTTTATTTAGTTGTGATGTTATTGCTGATACTATTACTGTTGGACTATATTTATTCCCAGTATCATTTTGTATTACTAATACTGGCCTTATTCCCCCTTGCTCGGAACCTATAACTGGACTTAAATCTGCATAAAACATATCTCCTCTTTTTATCATCATATTCTTCACTCCTGCAATTTTTCGTATTTCATTTAATCCATATATTTTAGATATGAGTTCGAGAATAAGAATATAAATTTACTTATATATCATTTGAATTTTCTTTTAGCTTAAAAGCTAGCACATCTTCCTTTTGTAAATTATTTATTTTTATCTCATTATATAATATGTAAATTACAGTTTTTTGTGTTATATCTTTTATTTCTAATCTGATTGGTACTCCTGTAGATTTATTAAAATGCAGCTTTTTGTATGCAACATATTTATTACCATTTTTTATTTTTACTTCTAGTATTACTTCTTCGTTTTCTTCATATAAACTTGTTTCATTTGATTCTTTATAATCATCTATAAAGCTTTTTAATGTTATAATATTTTCTCCTACATATGGATAATTTTCATATATTTTGCTTAAATTCAATTTACTATTTTCTATCTTTAAGTTTGTTCCATCATATACAAAAACCATCCCGCTTAGATTTTCTGGTTCTACTATTTCTCTCTTATATACGTTACTATCATTGCTATATTTTTCTTTTACAATATAATTATTAGTATTCTTGTTGGATTCTACTGTAATTGTTTCTTGTATTTCATATGATCTTATACCCAAAATATATTGTTCAACCTCTTCAGCTGACTTGTTACTCATATTATTTCCAAATTTTATTTTTTTATAATTAGTTTTTATAAAAAAAGCAATTATTACAACAATTATTATTGTTATAATAGTAATTATCTTTTTCATTTTTGATTACCTCCTTATAATTTAAAATTGTAATTTGCTTAACTTTTTATTTACTCTATGTTAAACGGGTTATAAACTTAAATTGCTTCATTTTTTTGTCGGATTAATGAAAAATTTATTTTTCATTAATTTGTTCAAAGATAACACTATTAATTTTTACAAACAATGTGT
>CAKPJR010000097.1 GCA_934162925.1 uncultured Clostridia bacterium
TGTAAATATACAATCTTTCATTTTTTCTTCTGTTGTTTCACCTGGATAGCCTAATCTTACTGCTTCTTTAAAATATTTTCTTTTATCTGTTATAAAGTTTATAGAACATTTTCCTGTTCTCAAAATATTTTTCGCTGTATTTGAGCTGTTTCTACAGCACAAAACCATTGCATAATAATCTTTTCCCGCTATATAGTATGGAAAACATAGTGAATATGAACCTATGTTTGTCTGTCCTGATTCACTTAATGTTCCTATTTCAGTTGTTGGCATAGGAAAAAAACTTGATGTTTGATAAAAATTATCTACTATTCTCAAGTCTTTAAATCCATTTAACTCTTCAATTTTCTTTTCCATAAAATCAACCCTTTCTTGCTTTATTTATATCATATTATTTTTTTATTCTCAATTTTATTTTAAATATTTATTAAAATATAAAAATAAGCCCTGTGCCTATCCAAAAGAAAATATTTAATAATAAAAAAAGGGGTTGTCCCCTTTTTTTATTATTAAATTATTTTACATATTCATTTAATGCTTTTGTTTTAAAGTTTAATTCTCCTATTTCTGCTGTTGGTACAAATCCTGGTCTTGCATTTATTATGTCTGGTATTCTATTTACTACTGTTGCACATGTTAATTCTACTGTTGCTGGTCTTGCTACTGTTATTGTTGTATCTGGTTCTCCATATACTGACCATTCATTTTTATCAAAATCTTCTTTTGAATATACTTTTCCAATACATTCTGACTCTATTGTTATTCCTTCTTCTGTTTCAGTTGTAACTATTGCGCTCATTCCTGTTGCATCTCCTGCTTTTACTGTCACTCCTAATGTTTCTGAATAAATATCTTCTTTATTTGTTGTTGGAACTGTTACTTGTGTTTGTGATTTTATTGTTAGTCCTAATTTATCGCATAACCATCCATTTGTATTCCACATATATGATGGTAAATACTCTCCACTTTCTATAATTTTTTGTCTCTCTTCATCACTTATTTTATCTACTGATGCAACTTGTTTATCAAACTCCTCTAATGTCAATCCTGCTCCATGTGCATTTGCAAGAGCTATTCCATAATCTTCTACATTATAGCTTGAGCTGCCTTTTATTTTTGTTATTTTTTGTGTTGATCCACAGATGCTTGTTATTAGTTGTCCCCAATATATATCTTGGTATCCTGTTCCTACTATTGTACATCCTGTTTGTTTTGCTAATTCATCTATTTTTTTAGTTAAATTTGGATTTGAATTCCAAGAATAAAATGCTTCTTCACAAGTTGAAACTGCATTTATTCCTAATTTTGCACATAGCATAAGTGGTTCTTCTACATCTTTTAATAAGCTCATTGTTTCTACTATACATATATCTGGTTTTACTTGTTTTAGCATTTCTTCTGCATCTTTTAAGTCAGTTACTTTTACTCCTAGGTCTTGTCCTCCAATTATTTCTCCTATATCTTTTCCTATGACAGCTGGGTTTACATCGATTGCACCTACTACTTCTCCACCTTTTTCCAAAACATACCTCATTGTATATTTTGCCATTTTTCCTGTACCTATTTGTACAACTTTAACTTTTCTTTCCATCTTTCGTTCCTCCTTAAAATATTATTATTTTTATATAATAGAAAATTTTTCATTTCTATTATATAAATAAAAAGCTATAACAAGTATTGATTTTGAAATTTCCTCATTTTGTTTGGAAACTTAAATCGTTAATTAAATCACTTTTATTTTTTTTAATTCATATATACTTCTTTATCCTCTTCTGATTTATCTAAGATGTTTAATTTATATTTGTTTGCTTTTTTATCTACTATACCAGTATAAATTTCATATACTAAGCAGAATGGCAATGTTGCTTGAACTGCAACCATAATTAAAGGAAATAATTTTCCAGAAATATCATATATTATTTCTAAAAATGTTCCTGGATAGTTTTGTGATATGAACATTAAATTGCTACCACAAAATTCATTTACTATATACGCAATAACACTAATTATTACTATTAGTGCAGAGTAATATATCATATCTTTCTTTTCTATTTTTACATATCCTGTTATTAACATTAATAGCCCTATATAAACCATTGTTCCATGCAGTAAAAAACTATGTAAGCTTATGAAATGTATTGCTGGATAAGTTGTTAATGATGTTAACGGTGATATTAAAAAAATCATTCCCGCCACTATTCCTCCTGTTGAAAGAAATACATCTCCAATTCTTTTTAAAGTGCCTTTGCAAAAGCCACTAAATATACCCGCATATAGTATCAAACTGCAAAAATATAGCGGTACATATTTGTTTACTTCTTTATAACCATAATTTTTAATATTGAATACAATTTTAATTATTTCCAATATCCATAAAATTATAGTACTTTTTCTTATTATTTTTTTTACATTATCTTGTTTAATATATTTTGTCTTTTTTAATGCAATTGCTACACTTATCATAGTTATTGTAAATAATATTAAATGTCCTAATGAAAACATTCCACAAGGAGTTACTTGTTCAGCATTTTTAAATAACATTTTTTCGCCTCTTCTATTAGTATATTTATTATCACGTATTCTTGTTCTTATCTTAATTCTTATATAATATACCATATTAGATACAAAAAGTCTATAAAATTTTACAAACCAATAGAGCCCACAATAGCCACCAATTCTTTGTTTGCATTTTATAATTTCAAATAATCTTGACCGCAATATAAAACTGAATCTATATATATGTTATTGTTATCAATAGTATATAAAATAATATATTTTTTGTTAAATAAAATTTTTCTATATGAATTATTAGATAATAATTTTGGATACATATATGGAAATAAAGATAAAGATTGAATTTTAGAATTAAAATCTTTAAAGAATTCCTTTGCAGAACGAGTACTGTATTTTCGCTTATAAAATGAATATAAATACAGATTGTTTCGTGCATTTTTTGAAATAAAAATTTTCAATTATTGTATGTCTCCTTCTACAATTTTTTTCATATTTAGTAAAACTTTTTCTATTGGTATACCATAGTTTCCGTTTGTTCTTTCCTCTGTTGCATATTTAATATCATTTTTTATTTTTTTTATTGTAAAATCTGCTAATTTACATGCTTTATATTTTAACACCATTTTCTCACCTCATTCTTTTTTATTATAATTATATTAGATTATTAAGCAAATTTCAAGAATAAATGTTCGACAAGAAATGACAAAGCTACAGTAAAGACTATTCACTTTACCATTTATTTATATACTAGAAAATTCTTCATTTCCTAGTATATAAATATTACTATAATTGCTATTATCTCTGAGATTTTATCATTTCATTCGAAAATTCAAATATATGTTTACTCATAATCTACAACGTTTATCCAATTGCTTAAAAACTCTTGTTCTTCTTCTTTTCCTTTAGTCATTTGAGTTGCTGCAACTATTGGTATCCATCTTTGAATATTTGCTTTTGATATACCAGATTTTTCTGAAAATAGATTAATATATTTTTCAGCTAGTTCATTTTTTTCTTCAATTGAGAATAGTAAGAATGTTCTTGCAACATCTGCTGAGGCATTTCCTTGTGTTACGTGTGCCCAGTCTATTACATATACTTCTCCATTATCTTTTACAATTACGTTGCTTGGATTAAAATCTCCATGGCATAGCTTTGTATGGTTTTTCATTCCTTCTAATCTTTGCATTAATTCGTATCTTGTATTTTCATCTATGTTTACAGCATTACTTAATTTTCTTCTAAATTTATCCTTTATTCTATTTAGTAAAGGTACTGAGTTTGATAATATTTTCATTTGAGTATCTACAAAAAGATTTAAATACTCTTCTTCTTTTTCTGGATGTTCTTCCATTAGTTTATTAAGAGGGGTTCCTTCAATGTGTTCTGAAACTAATCCCCATCTACCATCTATTTTTGTTACTTCTAATAGTTTAGGTACATTTAGAGAAGTTCCTTCTTCTACTCTAGCTTGATTTAGAGCTTCGTTAAGTATATCTGCCTTTGAATAATTTTCTACAAATAATTTTATAGTTTTATCACTGTCTTTATAAACTGTTTTTGTTTTTCTTTGTGCTATTGGATTATTTAGATTATAACACATATTTATCATCCTTTCTTTTGAATTTATTCTTTTCCATAATAAGCTTTTAAATACATATCTTTAATTTCACTTATTAATGGGTATCTT
>CAKPJR010000098.1 GCA_934162925.1 uncultured Clostridia bacterium
ATTTCTATTATTTCTCGTTTGGGTTGTGGTCAAAAAAGTGGTCAAATTATTTATTAAAAAACTTTTTAATAAATTTTAATATTCTTTTAATAATAGATTCTTTATATTCTACTGGCAAAGTAATTTCTTGTATCTCTTCTATACTCTCTTTTTTCTCTGAATTAAAGATATCAATTTTATATTGTTCTTGTTTTTCTTTTTGCTTTTGTTCATATTGCATTTTTGCCATATTTTCTATTACATTTTTTTCTTCTTCTAATGCAAGATACTTTGTATAAATATATATTAAAAGATTCTCTGCATCTTTTTCTAATTTAAAGTTTTCTAAGTCATCTCCATAATCAAAAACTTATTCTTTATCTCTGTTGTCATCCAAGAATCTTATTATATTCTCTGGAACATTTTCTATTCCATCTTCATACTCGATAAGAATTTCATATACTTGTGCAAGTGCAGTTCTACTAAATTTAGTATTTGCTATGTAATAACTTTTTATTTTATTGTCCTCTATCATCACTTACACTCCTTTCTTCTACTTTTTCTGCCATTAATATTTCGGATTCTAATTCTTCTCCACTTTCTAAGGCAGTAGAAATATTATCTCTGTTCTCCTTAATTATGCTTTTAATTTCCTTTTTGCAATCTTTTTCTTTTGTTAATGTCACTATTTCATCATCTGTAAAAATAGGATTTCCTTCTTTATCTCTTGCTTCTTTTAATGCTTTATTATACTGTTTAATACCTCTGTTCTTTTGATCTCTTTGCTCATTTATCCTTCTTCCTATTTTGTATGTTGTTGGTTCTTGAAATATAATTGTTTTAATCTTTTCTTCTATTTTGCTTATTCTGTCTATACTTTCTAATTGTCGCTTTAATAATATATCTAATGTGTCTCTTGCCCTATACTTTAATATATCTATGCCTTCTTCTTTTAAAATGATTAATACATCTATTAGTTCTTGTCTTACATCTCTTCTTTCAGTTATTTTTTTTATTTCTTCAGAGCTAAATATTTTTGTGTGTTCACCATCTTCTAATTTAAACATTATGCTTTTAAACCTATCAATATTAACTGGTTGCCTTTGATCATTTATTCTTGATCCTATCATATAATCATCAATACTTCTATCTGTAATCTTATTTACAAATTCATTTATAATTTCTTGTTCTTTACTATGAATAGATTGATTTTCTAATAATGTTCTCACTGAATCACTTTGCTTTATTATAGCAATATCTATCCCATGTTCTTTTAGAATTGCTAATACATTTGCAAGTTCTTGTGCTGGTGATTTACTTTGTGTCCTTTTACTAGTTAATGTTTTAATTTCTTCTGAAGAAAATATTAGTATTCCTTCATCTGTTTTTGTTGCGTTTAATAATTCTCTGAATTTTTTTGTATTATTTCTTTTTCTTCTTCCTATACATGATCCTATATTATATTCTAAAACTTTATCCCCTATTATGTTTTCTAACTGTTGAATAATCCTATTTTTTATATCTATATCAATTGCATGTTTATTTAATATTTCTTCTATAGATTCATTACTATGATTTATATCTACAATATTAACACCTTCATTTTTTAATATTGTCAATATATTTATTAACTCTTGTACTGATATTCTTTTTTTACCTATTAAACTATTAATCTCATCATCTGAAAATAAAAAATTATTCTGTTCATCTAATTTCGTTTCTAATGCATTCTTAAATCTAGTAACTTTCTTACTACTTCTTTGTTCTCTTAGTGCTCCACCGATATTATATTGTTTTACATCTTCCCCTATTACTTCTTCTAATTCTTTAATTATATTATCTTTCTTAATCTCATTTGCTCCTATACGCAATAAAAATTTTTCTATTGATGAATCCGTATTCTTTAATTCTAGTATATCAATTTTATTTTTCTTTAATATTATTAATAAATTCACAAAATTATTGGTAGCTTCATCTCTTCTATTTTTATTATTAGTTATTTTAGAAAACTTATCAATTTCACTATTACTAAAAAATAAACTTCCATCTTCATCTTTTACATTATTTAAAGCCTTTTTAAATAAAAATAAATTATTTTTTAATTTCTGATCGCTTATGGCGTTTCCTATATTATACTTTTCTGGTTCGTCTTCAATTATCAATTTAGTCAATTCAATTAGTTGATTTTGTTCTGTTTTATCTATTAATTGTTCTGCTATTAGTTCTCCTATCGTCTCTTTTTGTTTTATTTTAGTTATATCTATTCCATTAGACTTTAATAAAATTAGTATATCTATTACTTTATCTTTCTGACTATAGTTATTACATAATAATCTTTTTAGATCATCACTTCTATATTTCTTCCAAAGCTCTATTCTACTTATCGCTATTTTATTGTATAATACATTTGGTATGTTACTAATTGATAATATTACATGGTCTTCCGATAGTATCTCCTTTAATTTTTCAACTTTACTATTTATATATTCTTGTATTATATTTTGTATTTCACTATTGTTATCAAATTCTTTTATTCTTTCTAATATATCTGAGTTTACTAGCACATCATTTGCTACTGTATATTTATTGTTTTCAATTCCCATTTGTTCTAAAACAGATAGTATATTTCTTCTTATTTCTATTTCAAATGGTATTTCCCCTTCTAATTCTTTATACATATTTTTAAGTTTTATTGTTATCTCTTGTGGTATTTTTTCTTCTTTTTCCAACACTTCTAAAGCATCTGTTAAAAACATTGCTTCTGTTATTTTTGTTTCTTTCTCTTTTTGCTTTGCTAAACTTGGTATTGCTCCTTCTTGTTGTGGTATTTGTGTTAAGATGCTTTTACTATCTTCTACCTCAGTAGTTGCTGTTATAGTATCTGATAATAATTTTTCTGCAATTTCTTCTTGAGCTAAAAATTCATCTATTTCATTTGGTGTCAATAATCTTTTTCTATATTCTCTTGGTTGTTTTTTTATTCCTAAATCTTTTCTTATCTGCAAACTTTTCAACATGTAATTTACAAGTTTTAATAGCTTTTCTGGACTATATATTGGATTTTCATTTATATTTTTTGCTTTTGGCCACCAATCTAATATATAATATCCATTTTTTTGAATATTATATTGAAGTACAGTTGGAACAATATTAGGAATTATATCATTTCCACCTGTTGTTAGTGCTACTACGTGTTCTGCTGATAAATTTGTTGTTATTCTTTTATTATTTTCTCTTTCTACTGGATTATCAAAAGCAACAAATTTTTCTCCTGATAAGGCACATCTATGTCCAAAATATTCTAAAGCATAATTAGCATATGTTGCTATTTCTCCATCTGACTCCACTTCATTTGCTTCTGCTCTTTTATGATGATTTACACTTTTGAATTTTACTTGTCCTGTACTATCTTGTTCTACTTTATCATTGTCACTTAATTTTTCTTGATCTTCTATGTAATCTTCATCTAATTCTTCATCTTCATATTCAATTACTTCCTCTAATTTTTCTTTTGACATTTTTTCACCTATTTTACAATGATATATATTCTGAAAAACTGTTTACTAGTAGATTCCTTATCTCTTCGTTTGTTTTCCCTTCTTCTTGTAATTTTTCTATTAATTTTTTTCATTTTATTTTAGTACTTTATCTAATAATCTATAAATTTCATCCCATTCTTCTTGTAATTTTTCTATTAATTTTTTTCATTTTATTTTAGTACTTTATCTAATAATCTATAAATTTCATCCCATTCTTCTTGTTCTTCTACTTCTTTAATGAATTTATTACTTAGTGGATTATATATTGCAGCATATATTCTTAATTTGTTTTCTTCATCATAAGAATTGTCTGTATATACCACATAATCTTTTTTAGTTATTTCACTTTTAAAAGTTAATATTACATTATAATCTATTTTTTCTCCATTTTTATTTATAGAAAATATTCTAGGTGCCATATTAAACCTCCTTTTACCTTTCTTCTCCATTATTCTCTGGTTGTTTATTTTCTGGTGTTGCTTGTCCTAATTCTTCATCACCTTGAATTTGACTTATTTTTTCTTCTAGTTCTGCAAGTTTTGCATCTTGATCGTCCATATATGCAAATAAGCTTTTTTGTAAATCTGC
>CAKPJR010000099.1 GCA_934162925.1 uncultured Clostridia bacterium
AAAAGGAGTAATTAAAATGTCATTTTCTTCAGATTTAAGAGAAGAATTAATTGAACTAAAAATGTGGGATAATAATAGTAGCTTAAAACAAGATGAACAATTAAGTAGGCTATTAATAAGAGAAGCTTTTATAAAAAAAGGCTTTATTAATGATCCAAACAAAGACTATCATTTGGAAATATTGTTTAACAGCAAAGAAAAGGCAGAGCAATTAAAAGAAATAATTCAAAATTTTGGAATAAATATAAAATTTACAAAAAAGAATTCAAATTATATGTTATACCTTAAAGATGGAGAAGAAATATCATCTTTTTTAGCATTAATAGGGGCTAATAAATCTGTAATAAAATTTGAAGAAATAAGAGTTGTGAAAGAAACAAGGAACAACATAAATAGATTGGTAAATTGCGAAACGGCAAACCTAAATAAAATAATTGATGCATCTGTAAGACAAATAAATGCAATAGAAAAATTAAAAAAAGAAAAAAAATTTGAAAATTTGCCGGAAAATTTAAAAGAATTAGCAGAACTAAGAATAAAGAATCCAGAAGCAAGCTATCAAGAACTTGGAGCTATGCTAAAAGAGCCAATAGGAAAATCTGGAGTAAGCCATAGACTAGAAAAAATAATAAAAATTGCAGAAGAATAATGAGAATGGAGATAAGAAATATGAAAGAGTTAGGCATATATGTACATATACCTTTTTGCAAAAGAAAATGTGCTTATTGTGATTTTATATCATTTTCAGGAAAAGCTAGATTAATAGAAAAATATGTAGAAGCATTAAAAAGAGAAATAAATAAATGCAAAATTGGCAAAGAAGATTATATGGTAAAAACAATATATTTCGGAGGAGGAACTCCTTCATTTATTGAAAGCAAATATATTGTAGAAATACTTGAGGCAATAAAAGAAAAATTTAATATTTCTAAGAATGCGGAAATTACAATAGAGATTAATCCAGGAACTGTAACGGAGGAAAAACTAAAAGATTACTATGAGGTCGGAATAAATAGAATAAGTTTCGGACTTCAATCTACAAACAGTCAGCTTCTAAAGCTGGTTGGCAGAATTCACAGTTATTCAAGCTTTTTAGAAGGGTATAATTTAGCTAAAAAAACAGGATTTAAAAATATAAATGTAGATTTAATGATAGGATTACCAGTTCAAACGTTGAAAGATGTGCAAAAAGATTTAAGTAGAATAATAGAATTAAATCCAGAACATGTATCTGTATATTCTTTAATTGTAGAAGAAGGAACAAGAATAGAAGAAAAAATAAAAAATAAAGAATTATATTTGCCGTCGGAAAAATTAGAAAGAAAAATGTACTGGGAAGTGAAGAAAAAATTAGAAGAAGCGGGATATATTCATTACGAAATATCTAATTTTGCAAAGGCAGGATATGAATCTAAACATAACTTAAGCTGTTGGAACCAAGAAGAATATTTAGGATTTGGACTTGCGGCACATTCATATTTTAATAATGTAAGATATTCAAATACAGATGATTTTGAGGAATATTTTGATTGGCCAGAAAACAGTAAAATAATACATGAAAGACAAACAGATGAAGACAAACAAAAAGAATTTATGCTTCTAGGATTAAGAAAAATAGAAGGTGTAGCAATATCTGATTTTAAAAATAAATTTATAGAAAATCCAATTTATCTATATAGAGAAACACTAAATAAATTAGTAACTCAAGGACTAATTGAAGTTGATATAGACTCCATAAAACTAACTAATAGAGGAATAGATTTAGCAAATTTAGTGTGGGAAGAATTTGTGTGATATAAGTGGGAAGAGTGAGGAGAAAAGCGAAAATTTTAAAGTTGAATATATTTATATGCTTTTCACACCTCACACCTCGCAATTTGAGATTGAATTTAATTTTACATATAATTATTAATTAGCAGAAATGCTAATATTTTTTTGCATTTTTTAGCAATCCCTATTGACAACTGCTAAAAATGATGTATAATAAATTAGCAGTCGGAAATAATAAGTGCTAATGAAAGGAGAAGACATGTTAAGTAACAGACAAAGAGATATATTAAAAGCTATAATAGAAGAATATGTAAATACAGCAGAGCCAGTAAGTTCAGCAGCTATTTTAGAACGTTATGAATTGAATTGTAGTAGTGCAACAATTAGAAACGACATGTCAGAACTAGAAAGATTAGGATACTTAGAAAAGCCACATACATCAGCAGGAAGGATTCCGTCAGTTAAAGGTTATAGACTTTATGTGGATGAACTTTTGAATGATGAAAACATTACACTAGAAGAAATTGATTATATAAAACAAAATTTACAAACAAAAGTAAATGAAATTGAAGACTTAACAAAAATAACAACAAATACAATATCAGAAATGACACATTATACAACAGTTGCAATTGGACCAGATTCTGCAAGCAATATAATTAAAGATATAAAATTTATTCTTTTAGGAGAAAGACTTTTAATGGCAGTAATACTTACAGAAAATGGAGCAGTTAAAGAAACTATTATAAAGTATGATGAAGATCTTACTCAAAATCAAGTAAAAGATTTAAATGTTACATTTAATAATAAATTAAGAGGAAAACATTTAGAAAAAATAGATAAACCTATGGAAGAATACATTTTATCAACTATGAAAAGCCAAGCAAAGGTTATAAAGCCTATAATACAGCAAATGAACAAAGCAATAGAAGAAACAAACAAAATATACTTAGAAGGTGCAAGTAAAGCATTTGACTTTCCAGAGTTTGAAAAAATAGATACAGCCAAAAATTTCTTAAGTATATTAGATACCAAAGAAGAAATGGTAGAAATATTAAATTCGGGACTTGCCAAAGATATAAATGTTTATATTGGTGATGAAAACGAAAATAAAGACTTAAAAGACTTAAGCATAATTACATTTAAACATAAAGTAGGAAATAAAGATATGGGAACAATTGGAATAATAGGACCAAAACGTATGAATTATTCTAAAGTAATTTCCATTATGAAATATATAAGTAAAAAACTTAATGATGTAGACAAAAATTAGAAAGGTAAGGCATATTAGAATAACAACTATGTAGGGCAGACCCTGTGCCTGCACGGTAAAATAAAAAAATAGGAGGATAAAATGTCAGAAGAAAATTTAGAAGAAAACAAAATTGAAAAAGAAGAAAAAGAGGTTGTCGAAGAATCTAATACAATAAAAAAAGAGTTAGAAGAAACAACAGACAGATTAAAAAGAATAATGGCAGAATTCGAAAACTTCAAAAAAAGAAGTAATAAAGAAAGAGAAGCTTTATATAATTCTCTTTTAGCAGATATAGTATCAAGCTTTTTACCAGTTATAGACAACCTAGAAAAAGCAGCACAAACCAAAACAGAAGATGAAGGATATAAACAAGGAATAGAGTTAGTACTAAAACAATTTATAGATGTATTAACAAAATTCGGAGTTGAAGAAATAAAAACAGTTGGAGAAACTTTTGATCCAGAAGTTCACGAAGCAGTAAGTAGCATTCAAGACGAAACAAAAGGAGAAAAAGAAGTAGTACAAGATTTTAGAAAAGGCTATAAGATTGGGACAAAGGTAATACGTCATGCTATGGTAGTAGTGGCAAATTAGCAAATTAGAAGTGTGATGTGAGAGGTGTGAAGTGTGATTTATAAGGAGTGAATTAAATATAGTAAAAACCTATAAAGATTTAGAAATTTTTAAGGGGGGCTATAAATTATCATTACATATATATAAATTAACTACTTCATATCCAAAAGAAGAAATTTATGGAATAATATCTCAATTAAGAAGAGCAGCAGTATCAGTAGCATTAAATATAGCAGAGGGATATGGCAGAATGAGCAAAGAAGAATTTAAAAGATTTTTGAAAATAAGTTTGGGGTCAGTAAATGAAACAGTAACATTAATAGAATTAAGTAAAGATTTGGGCTATATAAATAATAAACAACACGAGAATATGTTGACACAATATGATATATTAGGCAAAAAGATTTATAAGCTAATAGAAAATTGGAAATAAAAGCCCACTTCACACTTCTCACATC
>CAKPJR010000100.1 GCA_934162925.1 uncultured Clostridia bacterium
AAGCCTCATATACTTCCTTTAGTACTTCTTTTGCCTTAATGCTTTTATCTCTTTCCACTTTAAAATTCATAGTTTTATCACTTATCATAAATACCTCCTAAATGCAATTAATATTGCTTTCGTCCTTATCACAGTCATCTAAATATTCCTCAAGCTTTTTAGTAACCTCTTCTAGTCAAGTACCTTTATAGTATGTTGCCAAAACAAAATTCATTTGAGCAAAAGTTTTTCCTTTTTGCTTCTTTTTGCCATTTACCACTTCTTCTTTTGATATTTCCATGCTTTCTATTTCTTCTTTCATTGAGTTGATAAAGTTTTCTACTCCCTCTATATCTACTCCTGAAAACGCTATGGCAAACTTAGGTCCCATGTATCTTACAAATATGTACTGAGAAGATATGCTTCTTTTAACAATATTGCTCAAATCTTCTATTAATTTTGTTCCCACTTCTCTTCCTAGTTTTTCATTTATTTCTTCAATATTCATAATTCTAAACATACATATAGTTGATTGGTCATATTTATCTATTATTCTTTTTCCTTTTCCATATAAGTACTCTGCAGAATATAAACCAGTATTTTTATCTATTCTATATATGTTTTCTATTGTATTTTGATATGAAATTGTTTTTAGTACAGCAACTATATTTTCTCTTACCACTCCCAATACACTCGTATCTGTGTTATCAAATGCATGTGCTTCGCCACTTTCTATAATCCAATAACCAATATACACATTATCTATATATAAAGGAAAGAACATTGCTGATTTAGCTCTAGCCATTTCCATTTTTTGATAGGCCAATTTTTCGTCTGGTCTATTTATAGTAACATATTTAGGAGTAGCTGTAAGTATACTGTCTTTAAACATTTCCTCTGTATGCAAATTTTTCATTGTATCCCAATGTTTTTCATCTACATTAGTTGCTTTTATTACATATTCAGCTCCATTGAATACAACAATTGTAGAATATTTTATTGCAAACTTTTCTATGAGTATATCATTTATTATTTCTAGTTTATTATCAACTGATGAATCCTTTCCTATAGTATCCAAAAATTCTTGTAAAACATTCAAATTAGAGATTCTATCATTTATGTTTCCAAAAGTTTTTATTTTTTTATATATTGAAAGATTATATATAATTAATCCTACTATTATAGATACTAGTACAATTATTATAATTAAAGTTATATTCAAGTTATCACCTCTTATTTTTCTGTTTTATCATTGATATTTTCTCTTCATTTTGCTTAAAGTATCATTCATTTCACTAGAGAAATTATCTTTATATTTATTTCCTCTTGGTGAATATGTTTGTTTATTTAGTAATGGATATATCATATTTCCTAGCTCATTTAACGCCGTTATAAATGGCTTTGTATATCCATTTAAAGTTATTGAACATGTTATTAGTGAATCTAAGTACTTAATATAATTTGGAATTTCAAATGGAATTATACAATATTGTATTTTATCTCTATTAAACAATTCCTTCATATATGTCATGGATGGATCATTATACTTTGATATTCCTCCTATTAGCATTCTTACTGGCACACTTTTTATATTTACACCTTTATTAATAACTATTCTAAGTTTTTCTTGTTTTAATACTCCTTTTGATTGTAAGTCTCTTAAGAATGCAGTTAATGGTTGTATTGTTAAAACATCCATGCTTTGTACCAAATAAGTTTCTTGTGAGGCTGCAAAATATTCTATAGGTGTACTAAAATCGCAGTCTATTAAAACTACTGAATACTTTTTTATAAGTGTTCCTAATATAGATTCAACATCACTGTAATCAGTATTGTCATCTGGAACTGATGTATATATAGTTAAGTTTCTATTTATGTTTATTCCTTCACAAATTCCACTTTTTAATTTATATATACATTCTTTTGCGGTATTCATTAATTGTTCTTTACTATCTGTATAAATATAATAAGCATTTCTAGTTTTCGTCATATCAAGTACTGCAGTTGAAATTCCCCTTGATGCTAATAATTGAGCCACATTATTGACTATAAATGATGTTCCATTTTTTGTAGTTCCTACAAAACTTACTATCTTTTTATCTTTTGTTATTAATGTATTAAAGTCAAGTTCTGGTGATCTATATCTAACTTCTTCTATTTCATTTCTGTTTCCAAAAGAATTATAGCTATTGCTTGTCTCAGGTTCTTTGTTGCTTAAGTCAAATAGATTTAAATCATCATCTTCTTCATTTTCTTGTTCATCATTATCTAAGTTAAACAAGTCTATCTCTTCATTGCCATTGTTTTCTTCTATGTCATCATCTTCATCTAAATCAAATAGATTTACATCTTCATCTTGTTCTTCAACATTATTATTTTTTTCTGAAATATCAGGTTCTTCATCCTCTAAATTGAATAGATCTACTAAATCTTCATCTTCTTGTTCTTTTTCTTCTACTATTGGATTTTTTCTAGGTCTACCTCTACCTCTTTTTGGTTTTTCTTCTTGTTTTTCTTCCTCTGGTACAATTTTTTTAGGTCTGCCTCTACCTCTTTTTGGTTTTTCTTCCTGTATATCTGTATTCATATTTGCTTCAATATAATCCAAACTTTCTTCTTCATTTACCTCAGAAGTAATAACAGGTTTTGGTTTTTCTTGTTTTATCAATCTTTTTACTTGTGATTTATTTACACCTGTAGGAATTAAAATTGGTTTTGTTATATTAGACTTATTGGCATCATCTCTAATCATTTCAACTTTAATTGCTTCTTGAGTTCTGCCAGTTTCTCTTTTTGCTGTGTTGTTATATTGATTTAATTTTGGTTTATCATTTCTACTTTTTCCATTATAATCTACCAGTTCCTGATATTTAGGAGAATTTTCCTCTAAGACTGCTTTTACTCCCATTGGAAGATAACGAATTATTATTTTTAATTGAGCATCTGTATATTGTGAAACTATATTATTAAAACTATCCACATACTTATCTTCATTTTTTCCTAATCTTTTATAATGTGCAAGTATATTTTGAACTTCTGTTTCGCTAACGCTATCCTCATTTTCTGATTGGTAATTTACATTTTCTGCTTCTATTTTATAATATAATTTTGCTTCTTTTTTTGTTCTAGGTTTATTAATTAGCTTGCATACTTCATCTATGCTTCTATCTTGACCTATTATAGCATTATATATTCCTATTCCAAATAGCTTATTTAGCATCTCATCTGATTTACTTCTTCTATCTGTACAAATAAGTATAATATCTGTATCATTACCTTCTGCATTTGTAGCTTCATCACTTATGTTATCCAATTTATCAAATAAAAATTTATCTATTGTATCATAATTATTATTAGCAAATGGTTCTAAGTCTTCACTTATTACCACTCTATCATAAGTTTTATCCTTTTGTAACTCTTTTAAAATTGCATTAAAGTAATATACATTTTTATATGATAATATTTCTTTATAATCTTTTTGGTATTTTTTCACAATTGCATTAGAAATCTCATCATTATTTACTGCAAATAAAACTTTCATGCTTTTAACCCCTCCAACCTCTTACTACTATCGCAAATATAAGCGGTAATATTTGGCATATTACTAATATGGTGACAAATCCCATAATTAATCCAAATCCTTTGTGTTTTGTATCTAATCTTCTAGTTCCTAGCACATATTGGTATAAAGCTCCTATTGCTATACCAATAAAGCATAATGGTATACTATATATTCTAACTTTATTTAGTATATACGCTGTAGTTCCGTAACTTTCTGATCCATATTTTCTTGTATATTCGTCTAGTTCTGTTTTTGTTTCTTCTTTCATTTCCATTAATTCGCTGGCAGTGTTAGTGCTTATAGTATTAATCTTTTCTGTTGCTAAAGCTGTTCCACAAAATAGTAATATTATTGCTATAAAGATTAATATTATTGTTATTTTCTTCATTACACTTTACTCCTCCTTACTACTC
>CAKPJR010000101.1 GCA_934162925.1 uncultured Clostridia bacterium
CTTTGCTCCCTGAGCTAACATTAAATAATATTATATCGCAAAATGGTGGATATTTCAATTGCCTTCTAAGTTCTATTTCTGTATTATAAAATTCATCATAATTTTGTTGTTTTGCACATTTTATTACAAAATTTTCTGGATTGTATGTTTGAATAATTACTCTTCCCTCTTTTTCTCTTCCCGCTCTTCCTGCAACCTGTGTAAGTATATCAAATGTTCTCTCATTAGATCGATAATCCTCAATATTTAAACTATTGTCTGCTGCAATTACTCCTACTAGTGTAACATTTGGGAAATGATGTCCTTTTACTACCATTTGTGTACCTATTAATATATCTATATTTTCATTTTTAAATTTACTTAGGATCTCCTCATGAGAATTTTTTTTACTTACAGTATCTATATCCATTCTTATTGTACTTACACTTGGAAATAATTTTTGTATTTCATTTTGTAATCTTTCTGTGCCAGTTCCAAAATATCTAATATTTTTACTTTTACAACTTGGACATGTCTGTAAGTTTTTAATTTCATATCCACAATAATGACATTTTAAAGTGTTAGAATATTCATGGTATGTTAAACTTATATTACATCTTCTACATTTGGCAGTATAGCCACAATCTCTACACATTACAAAAGTTGAAAACCCTCTTCTGTTTAAGAATAATATAGTTTGTTCTTTGTTTTTTATATTTTTTTCTATTTCTTCATATAATTTGTTACTTATAATAGATCTGTTTCCATTTGCAAGCTCTTGCCTTAAATCTATTATATTTACATCTGGAAGTTTAGATTTGTTTGCTCTTTTAGTAAGTGTAATTAGTTCTATTTTCCCTTGCTTTGCTTTTTCAAATGTTCCAATATCTGGTGTTGCACTTCCGAAGAACTAATGGAATACTATTTTGTTTTGCTAAATACATTGCAATATCTTTTGCATTAAATCTCGGAGCCATTTCTGATTTATATGATGAATCATGTTCCTCATCAACTATTATAATTCCTAAGTTTTCTACTGGTGCAAAGATTGCAGACCTTGCACCAATTACAATTTTAGCCTTATTTTCTTTAATTTTTTGCCATTCATCATATCTCTCTCCTTGCGAAAGTTTACTATGAAGTATCGCAATACAATCGCCAAACCTTGCTAAAAATCTGTCTACCATTTGAGGAGTTAATGATATTTCAGGGACTAATACTATCGCAGTTTTATTTTGTTTAATTACATTTTCTATTAACTGTAAATATATTTCTGTTTTACCGTGACCCCGTCACTCCATATATTAAAAATTCTTTATAATTGCTTGTACTTATTTTATCATAAGCTAATTGCTGTTCTTCTGTTAATTTAAGTGGTTTATCTTTTTCTATGTCTTTATGTTCGAATGGATTTCTTCTAACTTTTTGGGTTTCAATTTCTATATATCCATTTTTCTCTAAAGTTTTGATTATACTTCTAGATGTATCTGTTAATATTTCCAAATCTGAAATATGTATTCCCTCATTTTCAAATAGAAATGTAAGTAATCTTTTTTGTTTTTCCGATTTTATATTTCCTTCTTCTATATCGAATTCTATTTCTTCTATCTCTTTTTTTAAATATAAAAAATTTGCAGTTTTATCTTTTATCCTATTTTGCAGTTTTTTAGTGGCGTTTCCAGGTGGTAGCATAAGCCTTATGCAATCTGATATATTACAAAAATACCTTTTTGCCATTATTTTGGCAAGATCTATGTTTTTCTTATTTAAGATATTATCTTCTAGTTTTGTTATCTCTTTATTTGCAAATTCAGAACTTCCTTTTAAGTTTAGAACAAATCCTTCTTCTTGTTTTGTTCTGCCAAAAGGCACAAAAACTCTAGAGCCTATTTTTATATCTTTTTCTATTGAAGCTGGAACTATATAATCATATGTTTTATTTAATTCTTTTGCTATTGTATTTATTATTACCTCTGCTATCATTTTTTCACCTTATTTATTAGTATATCAAAAATGTTTATTATTAACAATAATCAACTGTTGATTTTTAGTTAAATTTGTACTAAAATATTGCTGTGTGCAGTGTGAAGTTGGAAATGTGATTTGCAATATTAAGACTTCGCAGTGTTTTCTTTTTCTCACCTCCCACATCTCACTTCAAAAGTTTCTACTACACACAACTAATTTAAACCTAAGTAAAATTTTAAAAGGAGAATTATATGACTAGTAAACAAAGAGCGTATTTAAGAGGATTAGCAAATAATATTGATGCTATTTTTCAAATTGGAAAAAATGGTATAAATGATAATTTAATTAAACAATTGAACGATGCTTTAGAAGCAAGAGAATTAATTAAAATAACTGTTTTGGAAACAGCCCCTGATTCTGCTAAAGCTTTATCTTTCGAGATAGCTGAAAGCACAAACTCTGCAGTTATTCAGGTAATTGGTAATAAGATTACATTGTTTAGACAAAGAAAAAAAAATTCTAAAATAGATTTACCAGTATAAAGTTAGGAAATTTCTCATTTCCTAGTATATAAAAAACAGTATAGCACCTTTTTTGGTGCTATAACAAAAATTATATTTTATATATAGATACTATTGGATCTTCTTTTTGTAAGCCATATCCCATTTGTTGCGAAGCAGCTCTACATCCATATTGGCATATATTTTTTTTATTACAGTTTTTGCAAAATACCGGTTCAATTTCTGCCCATTGTTTTAGTTTATTCGACTTTAAAATATCTATCATTTCATTATCAAATATATTTCCTAATATTTCTGGAGAATGATTACAATATCTAATATTTCCATCTCTTGTTAAAGTATATCTCCTATTTAAATTATTAACTCCACAATTTGAAAATACTATATTAGGATAGTCATCTGGATTTAACACACAATGGGGTGTACATACTAAAGAATACAACTTTAAATTATATTTTTCAGCAAATTCTTGACAATGTTTATATGCATTCTGTAATTCTTCAAAATCAGCTAAAATATCATTATATTCATTACATCCGTTTCCACCAATATTATATCTATTAATCATTATCCTTTTAATTCCTAAATTATATATAAATTCTAATGTTTTTTCTATATCTTTCACATTATATTTAGTTATAACTATTGGAACAACTACTTCTATTCCATTTTCAATAATCTCTTTAATGGATTCTATACTCTTTTCAAAAGAACCTTTCATTCCATTTATAGTTTCGTGAATTTCTTTATTGTATGAATTTATTGTTATCTCTATTAAATCAACTTTTAATTTAGCTAATAATTTTATTTTTTCACTATCAAGCAAAGTTGCATTTGTAATAATAGTAACCTTTTTATTTCTTGCTTTAACATACATAATACAATCTAATAATTCTTGAAAATTAATTGTTGGTTCGCCACCGAGAAAATGTTATTTCATCACATTTTACAGATTTCATAAATTGTTTTAATGTTTTTTTAGGATTATATTTTTCAATATCTACTATATTATCATTTTCCTTTTTCCAGTAGTTATAACAATATTTACATTTTAAATTACATAAAGTAGTCATTTCATATATTAATCCAGGTAATTTAACCTTTTTTAACATCTTTTTTCTCCTTTTTTGATTTGTTTTTTCTTCTCTTTACAATCAAAATAATAACTCCTATTATAATTGCTACTGGTACTAATATAATTAATACATTTTTTAATGTAAATGTATTTGTTGATAATGTTTCTCTTGGTCCAGCACCATAGCAAATCATTTCCTCTTGTGGCACTTCTTCTATAGTTGTTCCCAAAACTTTATTAGCAAGTGAAAAGTTTAAATTTATAAATAAGAAGCTCATTATTATTCTTGAGATATTAGTCATAATAATTCTTAATTTTAAAATTAGTTCCTTCATAGCCAATCCCCCCTTTCTACTC
>CAKPJR010000102.1 GCA_934162925.1 uncultured Clostridia bacterium
CCGACAAATAATGAGGCATTTTAAATTTATAATCCGTTTAACATAGAGCTAATAAAAATTAAACAAATTACAATTTTCCTTACTGTTTCTCTATTATATTACAATTAGCTGTATTTTGCAATTTTATTTTATATTGCATAATATTTTACATTTTTGCCAAAATATATTTAGGTGAATTTATGGATAATATTTTAAAAATTATTTATTTATCTCTGGGCTCTTTAATAATTTTATTCTTGCTTACAAAATTGATGGGCAATAGAGAAATGTCTCAGTTAACTATGTTTGACTACATTGTTAGTATTACAATTGGTTCTATTGCAGCAGAGATGTCTACTTCTTTGGAAAATAATTTTATGGAACCGGTTGTTGCAATGCTTGTATATGGATTTGTTACTTTTTTAATTTCTTACTTGACTTGTAAAAATTTAAATTTAAGAAGATTTTTTACAGGTAAATCAAAAATTTTATTAGATAATGGAAAGCTTTATAGAAAAAATTTCAAATCTGCAAAGTTAGATTTAAATGAATTTTTAATGGAATGTAGAATAAATGGGTATTTTAATCTAAGCGATATTCAAACAGCAATTTTAGAACCAAATGGCAAAATTAGTTTCCTTCCAAAAAGTTTAAAAAGGCCATCAACACCAGAAGATTTAAATTTAAATCCAGAGCAAGAAAATGTTACTATTAATGTAATTTTAGATGGAATTTTATTAAAAGAGAATTTAGAGAAAACGGGAAATAATATAAATTGGTTAGAAAAAAATTTAAAAACCCAAGGAATTGCAGATATAAAAAATGTATTTCTTGCAACCTGTGATAATCAAAACAATTTAAGCGTATACATTAAATTAGACAAGCAAAATAAACATGGTTTTTTTGAGTAAATAATGCGGGCGATTAAAATCGCCCCTACGGCGTCTGTAACATATTTGGCATTTTGGGCGTATGCAATACGCCCCTACATTATTAAAATTTAAAAAATCAGGGAAAAAGGGGTCTGTCCCCTTTTTCCCTATTTCATAATTTTTCTATAATAATCGTTTTCTAATATTAATCTAGACATTTGATATTTTTTATAAATTATGTTGTTTATTTTTTGTACATATTCTTCTTCTATTTCTGTGTTTTCGTTTGGTATAAACTCTTGAGTTATTGCGTTGTATCTTCCTTTGTCTGTTATAAAACTTCTATCTGAGAATATTACTAGTGGACTTGCATTTGATAGGATATCCCTTCCTATTAGTAATCTTGAATCATATTCTATACCAAATAAATTTAATACAGTTGGTAATATGTCTAAACTTGAACCTACTTTTTCTACTTTTATTGGTTCTTTCATACTTCCACTCCATATCAAAAATGGCATATGGTATTTCTCAAAATTATCATCTCTTTCATATGTTGATAGTTCGTTTATTTCTTCTAGAGTTAAACCATAAGGATAATGGTCTCCACTAATTACTATAACTGTATCTTCTAGTTTTCCCGCTTCGCTTAGTCTATTTATTAATTCTCCTACAGCTTTATCTAATTCTATATTGGCTGCTAAATAACTTTTTGCTTTGTGCGAATATGGTAAATTTTCTACTTGCTCCCAATTTCTATATACCATTGCATTTCCTGTTTTTGTATAATTCAAATGTCCACTAACGGTCATATAATACGCAAGAAATTTATCATTATTTATATAATCATCCATTGTTACATTTATCATTTCATAATCACTATTAGGCCATCTTGAAGTATTCATTCTGTCTTCTAGTCCAGTTCCTACTGCTAAGTATGAATTATATCCCATTGTTTCTATGTATTTATCCCTATTATAGTAAGTTGCTGTGTGATTATGATATGCATTTGATGAATATCCTATATTTTCAAATACATTTGCATATGAATATGGCATATAGTTTCCAACTATTTCTTTAAAGCTCCAAACTCCCTCTTTAGGAATTAATGAAGTATCTGTTATATATTCTCCATCTGCTGTACTTACTGGAAATACTGGTGTATAGAAATCATCAAATTGAAATCCTTCTTTATATAATTTGTACAAATTTGGTGTTAAATCTTCTCTTATTGCAAGTGAACTAAAACTTTCTGCAACTAACACAATTAAGTTTTTACCTTCGAACATTCCTGTATACTCATTTTTATTTGTTGGCTCTTGAGTATTAAAATATTCATGCATTTCTTTTATTGCTTTATCTTGTTCATTTTCTATTAGATTTTCAAAATCTATATTAGTAACATTGTATCCTTTATCTTTGCTGTCTTCTATATTTTCACTAGAAGTTTCTATAACTAATGTTTCTTCAAATCCAAATATAAATCTTTGCAAATCTAACCTCATTGCAGTTAAAAATCCCATTCGTTTTGCTGTTAATTTTGGCACATGAGTTTTATAATATAAATTTTTATTTGAATAAATATCCTTTGTGCTTATAAAATTTACGCACAAAACAGCAATCACTTGTATTATAATTAACGCCCCAATTTTCATTAAAGTTTCTTTTAAATTTTGTTTTTCAAAATCTATGATTTTCTTTTTATGTAATATAATTAGCACAGCTATTGGTATTATAAATAGTAATATCCCATACCAATTTCTTAAAATCATATCAAATATTACATCCATAAATTCTGTTACTTGCCCGCCATTCATAATTGAATAAAACGAAAGTATAGATTCATACATACTATAATATACAATTTGAGCTCCAAAAAGTATTACTATAAAGGTTGTCAAAATGTATGTAATAATTTTATTTGCCTTTTCTTTAAATAGGCTAGATACTATATCTAAAGCTATTGCTATAGGTAACGAAAATAATATTATTAGCCATAAACTTGTTGGAAAAGCTTTATATATTAAACAAGAAAACACTAATTCCTCGTATATTATAAACAAAATATAGTAGAATAATAGACTCAATTTTTTCATTCAATCTCTCCTTATTTGTTTTTCTTAACTTCTATAATATCTCTTTTTATTATATTTGTAAAGGAATTAATTAAGGCATATAAAATGTAATTTGTTTTTATTTTTCTTGAAATTTTCCAATCAATAATATATAATAATTGTATATTAATTAAAAGGAGTGATGTAAATGAAAGTTTATGATAAGGAAATATATGAAAAACAAGAAAGTATTAAATTTACCCTTTTAATTGTTATTGTATTTTTAGTAGGTTTTTTTGCAGGATATTTAGCAAGTTCGTTTACAAGTCCAAAAGAAGTGCCTGCTAATAAAACTGTAAAAGTAGAAAATGTTTAATATTAATAAGTTAAAGCAGTTATCTTTTTTTGATAACTGCTTTGTTTTTTCTTATTCTACACTTTTTAAACTTTCTATCATATCTATTTTTTTAAGCTCTTTGTTCATTATTAAATTTATTAAAAATGCAAATACCATTGTTAATACAAAAGCGAAGAAATAGCTTGAAAATGCTCGTTCTCTGCCAAACATTACAATATCCATTTCTGCTGTTGATATTATAAATGTTAATAGATAAACGCCTAGCACTAGTCCTAAAAGTCCTCCAATAATTGTAAGAATTACATTTTCCCTAAATACATAGTTAGATAATTCGTTATTATAAAAACCTAGCAATTTAATTGTAGCAAGTTCTCTTTTTCTTTCTTCTATATTTATGCTATTTAAATTATATAACACAACAAATGCAAGCATTCCGGCACAAGTAATTAATACAATTACTACTGTATCCAAACTTTTAATCATATCGCTAAAGCTTTCACTAATACTACTTAATCTTAGTACTTGTGCTATGTTTTCATCTTTAAGTAAATATTTAGAAATATCTTCTTCTGCCTGTTTGTCTAAATTTTCTTCTA